>CAYLPO010000031.1:10097-10985 GCA_964385575.1 uncultured Lachnospiraceae bacterium
ATGAAAAAAAGATGCGGTGGAAAGCTTTTCCTCCGCATCTTTTGTGTTATAAATAATATATAAATACATTTAAACATTATAAGCATTTAAACGTGCGGCGTTCTTTTGTAGGAGATTAGTATGAAAAAGAGATGGTTTGTCCGCGTTGCATCATTTGTTCTGGCCGTGATCATTTTGATTACGATCATTCCTGCTGACACGCTTTCGTTTGGGAGGTCCGGAGGAGCGCAGGTTTCCGCAGAGGAGACGGCGGCTGAAAACACGGGGACGGAAGATACGGAGGGTCTTCCTGCGGCCGAAGATACTTCCGGCGAAAACATCTCACTCGTTCCGGACATCGCTGACGTCGGTATCACCATATGGCTCAGCAGGAAATACTGCAAGCGCTGCACAAAACCACTTACCAGCATCATCATCCATCACGTTAATATAATCACTAAAAACGCCGCTCTCTGTCTTTATATTCTCTCCCGATTCATTCAATGTCTTCGTCTCATCATCGTAATCACAATTAATCCATCCTGTAAAAGCTTCGCACAAATTACCATTATCCAATAACTGTTCCTCCGTATTGAGATCATTAGTAGAAGATGTGTAAGCTATAACCGCAACGCTTGCATTTTTTACCGCAGTCGTATAACCTTCTCCTTTAGCAGTTGTTATATTATTTCTCGGGCCTACCGTCAAAGACGTATTAATCTTCACGCTTTCTCCAGCATAAACTACGTCTCCTTCATTCGCTAGACTAAGAATAACTTCCCTAATTTTAAAATTATAAGGCACCTTCACCATCGCAGTACTCTTTTCATGTTCCATAGTCTCTTTAAAAGGAGTATATATACTTTCACAAACAGTCCTACCTTCTTCTATGTGGCAACCACAATCCGA
>CAYLPO010000032.1:0-1855 GCA_964385575.1 uncultured Lachnospiraceae bacterium
GAAAACGACGATCCGGCCATCTTCAGTCGTGTATGCTTTCAATCCTTCAAAACAGGACTGTGAATACTGAAATACACCGGCAGACTCATTCAGTGTGATCGTACTGTCCGTCATGAGACCGCCCTCATCCCATGCGCCATTCACATAACGGGTCTCATAACGCTGATCCGTCTGTACATATGCGAAAGAAAGCGATCCCCAGTCCAGATCTTTTTTCTTCATTTGAAATACCTCCGAAGCCTTTCTTTTTTTACTCAGATGATACAGTTATCCACACTACCAAATAAAACGTATATTCTGAATGCTTATACCACATTTCGGGAACAGAAACAAGAGAAACGCCGGAAAAAGGCAAAAAAGGAAAAATACAGGGGTTTAAAAAAAGACACTGATAGACCAGAGAAAAGGCTGTTAGAAAATCCCGATCTCCTTTTCCGAGATATAATAAAGTTAAACGAATCGACGGCTCTGCGAGGGCTGAAGCCGCCGAAACAGAACATCATGAGATTGCCGGGAGAATAAAATATGTCCAGATCCAAGCCCATCAAGGCAGACAACATTGAGTTTTACCGTATCTTAAGCATCAACATCCGTTACTTCCGCGAAGCGGCGGGCATGCAGCCCAGAGAACTGGCCTCAAAAGCCGATATCTCGCAATCCTATCTCACCACGCTGGAATCTCCTGCGCGCTGGGACGAGCATCCTTCTCTCGAAGTCCTTTTTGACATTTCAAAGGCGCTGAACATCCATCCCTCCGCTCTGTTGAAAGATCTGACGAAAAATGCAGAAACATCCGGATCCGAATCGACTTATGATCTTTTTTTGCTGCCGAGAAATGAGCGGATCGCAGACGATGAAGAATGGCTTTACGAAACGAAGCTCGGAGATGTGATCGATCGCTTCAAAGATAACGGCTATGCATTCATCCGCTTCTGCATGCGCCACTTCGACCACAGACGAAGATCCGAAATGGATCAAGACTGCGACCGGATGTGGTAAGAAGGTGCGGAAGCACCGCTCAGATACGCAGCGATCCCTTCCGCGATACCGTATGCCGCATCTGCCTGGCCTTCCTCAGACATCAGCCGGGTCAGTTCCGCGTGATCGGACATAAACCCGCACTCGACCAGGCAAGCGGTCATCTGCGTTCGGTACAGCACGACCAGTTCCGGGGATTCATACAGCCCTCGGTCCTCGGAACCGGTCTGTATGGTCAGACAGGACTGAATGTGCGAACCCAAAGCCACGGCGTCTGCTGTCTGCGAAGAATAGATCCAGGTTTCAGAACCGCTCACACCGTCGCTTTCCGGAGCAGTATTCTGGTGAATGCTCACAAAGATCTCCGCCCCCGAGGCATTGGCTTTCTCCACACGCGTTTCCAGCGGGACATCCCGGTCAGCTTCTCTGGTCATGATCACATCGGCTCCCGCGTCTTCCAGAAGCTCCCGCACATGCAGCGCAATTCCCAGATTCAGTTCGCTCTCGAAGACCCCCTCCGCTTCCGCTCCGGGCTGACTTCCTCCGTGTCCGGGGTCAATGCAGACCACATGTCCGGTCAGATCAGCCTCCAGCGATCCGGGAGAACGGCCAAAACGGTCCGTCCCGTCGGAAGGCAGAAGCTTGACCAGCAAAAGGATCACTGCCAGGATCACCATACACGGTACGATCATCCGCGCGGGCGTCACTCTTCTTTTTTTCTTCCTGCGTCTGTACATGTCCCCAGAATAACACAAAGCCCCGCGCGAGGCGGGGCTGAAGCAGACATCTTGCGAAGTCTGTGATGAATTATTCAGAAATCCTTTACAGGATCAGGACTGATATCCGTGCGGGTTATGCGACTGCCAGTTCCAGCTGT
>CAYLPO010000032.1:1865-10809 GCA_964385575.1 uncultured Lachnospiraceae bacterium
GCACATGTCCGCAAGGCCCAGCTTCGCCTCCCATCCCAGGATCTCTTTGGCCTTCGCCGCATCGCCCCAGACATCCTGCAGATCGCCCGCTCTGCGGGCACCGATTTCATAAGGGACCGTAATTCCGTTCACCTCGGCATAGGTGTTCACCATCTCCAGAACACTGTAAGGCGTGCCGGTCCCCAGATTAAAGATCTCGATCCCGGGATGATCCTGCAGATAATTCACTGCAGCGACATGCCCTTCCGCCAGATCCGTCACATGGATATAATCCCGGCGGCAGGTACCGTCCGGCGTGTCCCAGTCTCCGCCGAAGATCGTAAGCTTTTCCCGGATCCCGACAGCGGTCTGCGCCAGCAGCGGCATGAGGTTGTTCGGCCGGCCCTTCGGATCCTCTCCGATCAGTCCGGAGACATGCGCGCCAACCGGGTTAAAGTAGCGCAGCAGGACCACGTTCAGCTCCGGATCCGCTTTGGCCGCATCCTCCAGGATCTGCTCGATCATGGATTTGGTCCAGCCGTAAGGATTCGTGCAGGCGCCGCGCGGCATGTCTTCGGTATAAGGAGGCTCGTTGACTTCCCCGTAGACCGTGGCCGAAGAAGAAAACACGATATTCTTCACACCGGCTTCCTTCATGCACTCGAGGATCGTGAGCGTGGTATCCAGATTATTCCGGTAATACCGCACGGGCTGCTCCACGGACTCACCCACCGCCTTCAGCCCCGCATAATGGATCACGCAGAAGATCTCCTCGTCCGCAAAGACCTTGGCGACGGTATCATGGTCCGCCGCATCACCCTCAACCAGCGTCACCTGTTTCCCCGTGATCTTTTCGACCCGGCGAATGGCTTCCGGAGATGAATTGATGAAATTGTCCAAAACCGTCACATCATAGCCGGCATTCAAAAACTCTACCGCACTGTGAGAGCCGATAAAACCGGCTCCGCCGCAAAGCAATACTCTCATAGGTTCTCTCCTAACTTTAAATTTGCAGAGGGATCCAGGTCGGGACCTGCGATCCGTCCCTGCAGATAACGATACCATCCCGCCGCGCCGATCATCGCCGCATTGTCCGTACAAAGAACAGGCGAAGGCTTCACCAGCTCGGCGCCGAGCGCAGCGCAGCGCTCCTCCAAAGTCTGCCGTAGACATGAATTCGCAGCGACGCCGCCGGCAAGCACCAGGCGTTTCTGGCCGAATTCTTTCAGCGCATGCATGGCACGGTCGGTCAATGCTTCGACCACCGCCGCCTGAAACGAAGCCGCCAGATCCGGCACGGAGATCTCCTCGCCGACCTGTTCCGCGTGATGCATGAGGTTCAAAGCCGCAGTCTTCAGACCGCTGAAACTGAAATCATAGGGTGCCCCGTCAATGTGCGCCTGCGGGAACGAATATCTTCCCGGGTCCCCGTTTTTCGCTGCGCGGTCCATCTTCGGGCCGCCCGGGTAGCCGAGTCCCACGGCACGCGCGATCTTGTCGAATGCCTCGCCGGCCGCGTCATCGCGTGTCCTGCCGATGATCTCAAACTCCCCGTAATCTTTCATCAAAACCAGATGTGTATGGCCGCCCGAGACCACCAGGCACAAAAAAGGCGGTTCCAGATCCTCGTGCTCGAGGAAGTTCGCGCAGATATGCCCCTCGATGTGGTTCACTCCCACGAGCGGAAGCCCGTTCGCCCAGGCCAGCGACTTCGCGAAGGACGTTCCCACGAGAAGCGCGCCGATCAGTCCCGGTCCCGCGGTCACGCAGATCGCCGCCAGGTCCGAAAACCCGACGCCTGCCTCTTTCATGGCCGCATCGACGACCGGAACGATATTCCCGATATGATGTCTGCTGGCCAGTTCCGGAACGACACCGCCGAAGAGCGTGTGGAGGTCGATCTGGGAAGAGATCACGTTTGAACGGATCACCCGTCCCCGCTCCACGACCGCCGCGGCAGTCTCATCGCAGGATGATTCGATGGCCAGTACCAGTTCGCTGTTCATGTCTGTCTCTCTTTCCGCCGCGAAGCAGACAGCCGCTCCGGGCGCTTCAGTCCTGAAAACGCAGTGTCGTCGCCATGCCGTCCTTTCCGCAGACAGTCTGCGGGAAGATCTGCTGCACGGCCTCCAGATAATCCGCAGGCCAGGACAGGGACGGCGAATAATGCGTCAGCCAGAGTTCACCGGCTCCGGCGTCTTTCGCCAGTTTCGCCGCGTCATACATGGTCATATGTTTATACTCGCGTGCTTTTTTCTCTTTTTCTTTCTCCCCGTACATACCTTCACAGATAAACAGATCCGCGCCGGCAGCAGCCGCGGAGATCCCGCTCGAAGGCCGGGTATCGGTACAGTATGTGAGTTTGATGCCGCGGCGCGCCTCGCCCATGACCTGATCCGGTGTATAAGCGGCGCCCTCGTATTCCACGGTCTCGCCTTTCTGCAGCCGTCCCCACATCTGCACGGGAAGGCCCAGTTTCCTGGCACGCTCCGGGTCGAACTTTCCGGCACGCGGGAGCACCAGTGAATAGCCGTAGCAGGTAATATTATGGTTTACACGGAACGCCTCGAGCGTGACAAAACCCAGATCCAGAGTCTCGCGCTTCTCGGTCAGCTCGCGGAAACGGATCTCAAAGGGCAGCTCCGGAGCAATGACCCGAAGCGCTGAGGCCACGCGCTCCAGCCCTTTCGGGCCGATCAGCGTCAGCGGTTCCGTGCGGTCGGCATTGCCCATGGAGAGCAGGAACCCTGGCAGCCCGCTGATGTGATCCGCATGATAATGGGTGAAGCAGATCACGTCCACGGGATGTGTGCTCCACCCCGCTTTTTTGGCAGCGATCTGCGTGCCCTCTCCGCAGTCGATCAGGAGCTGGTGCCCCTCGATCCGGGTCATCAGCGAAGTCAGCCAGCGGTAAGGCAGCGGCATCATACCGCCGGTTCCCAGCAAACACACATCGATCATACTTCCAACCTCATCAGGACCGCATCTTCCGTCGGGTCCCGGTAATACTCTTTTCTCGTTCCGGTCTTTCGAAAACCGGCTTTTTCATACATGCGGATGGCGGGGGTGTTTCCCGCGCGCACTTCCAAGGAGACCGTCACCGGCTCCTCCGGAGCGGTTCCGGCAGGTGAGACTTCCGAAAGAAACGCCTCCAGCAGCCGTCCTCCGATCCCGGACCTTCGGGCTGCAGGGTCCACCGCCACACGGTAGATCTCGGCCTCATCCAGCACCTTCATCCCGAGCAGATAACCGATGACTCTGCTGCCCTCGGCTTCCGCTGCCAGGGCCAGGTTTACTCGACCTGCCAAATGACTTTCGACCGATGCCCGGCTCCATGCATCCGAGAAGATCTCCGATTCCAGTTCTGTGATCCGGCCTGCATCCTGCTCTCCCGCGGGCCGGATCCGCAGCGAAGCTGCGAAAGCTCCCGCATCGGGGGACAGACCCGAGCCTGCCGTCATGATTCCTCACGCGCCTTCCGCGCGGCCTCCTCGACCGTCATGCCGGTGCGCTTTTGGAATTCGCGTTCCGCCTGCGAAGCGCGCAGATAATCCGGTACCTCTTCGGCGGCAGTCACGGTCTTTCCGGCACGGACATAGTCCATGGCCAGGACCGCGCACGCCGCAGCGCGCGGATGCGCCAGATGTGCCGGCGCATAAGCGTGTTCCACCGTCAAAGTCTCCTCCAGCAGCGCGCGTACCGCGGGAATTCCGTCGCCCGTAAAGAGAACTTTTTCCTGATAACCGTTCAAGATCTCCGCCAGCTCCTCCGCGCCGGCCGCAAACGCCGGCCGCACGACCTCGAAGCTCCCTTCTGCGCCGAACCGGTACAGTCCCGTAAACACTCTGCGGTTCCGCGCGTCCATCAGCGGACAGATCAGGGCATCCGTCCCCCAAAGGCCGTACGCCATCAGATCCGGCGTCGGTATGTGTACCATGGGGACACCCAGACTGTAGGCCAGTCCCTTCGCCGTAGCTGAGCCGATGCGCAGGCCCGTAAAGGAACCGGGACCGCCGGAAACGGCGACCGCATCGATCGAAGCGAGTCCATGTTCTTCCGCAGCACGGCGGTTATCCGCCCGACCATCAACATCCGCAGCAGCGTCCAGCCCCAGCCGGGCGCAAAGCGTCTCAACCGCTGGTAAAAGGGTTTGTGAATGGTCTTTGGTGCCGTTGATCGTGTACTCCCCGATGACCCGGCGTTCGCCCGTAGCTCCGTCCTCTTCCGCGACCGCCACGGACACCGTGGCCTGCGCGCTCTCGATCGCGAGTATCTTCATAATCTGTCATCCTTTTTCGGCCGGAGCGTCTCCCCGACCCGTCATCCTTCCTCTTCCGGCCATGCTGCCTCGATCACCCGCTCGTCCGGTCCTTCTCCGCGGCGGATGCTCACGATCACAGCGGTCTCCGGCAGATAGCCTTCGATCATCTCCGGCCATTCGATCAGGCAGACTCCGTCCGAAAAGAAATAATCTTCGTAGCCCAGCTGTTCCAGTTCTTCCGGATCTCCCAGACGATACATATCAAAATGGTAGAAAGGCAGACGCCCGCTCTCATAGACCTGAAGGATCGTAAAGGTCGGGCTGTTTACGACATCGTCTAACCCCAGGCCATCCGCAAACACAATAGCGAACACGCTCTTTCCTGAGCCCACGACACCCCGCAGCGCGATGATCTGTCCGGGCAATGCCCTTTTCGCAAAGGAAGCCCCGATGGAAAATGTCTCATCGGGGCCGTGAGAGATCATTTTCATACGCTTATCTCACGTGTCTCTTTCCTGCAGACTGTTCCGCCTCAGCGGTTCATATCCGCCAGCTCAAACGCCTCGTGGATCGCGCGGGCCGCGCGGTCAGCGTCTGTCTCGTCGATCAGAACGGATACGCGGATCTCCGAAGTGGAGATCATACGGATGTTGATGCCTGCGTTATAGAGCGACTCAAAGATCTTCGCCGCCACGCCCGCATGCGTCGCCATACCGGCGCCGACGACCGAGACCTTCGCCACGTTCTCGGCATAATCCACATTGTCCGCACCGAGCGTCTTCTTCAGGGTCTCCATGACCTCAAGCGCATTCTGCAGTTCGCCGTCGTCGATCGTAAAGGAGATGTCCTTCGTGCCGTCTCGGCCGACCGACTGCAGGATCATGTCAACATTGATATTCTTCTTCGCCAGCGCATTGAAGATCGCAAACGCCACGCCGGGCTGATCCTTCACGCCGATGATCGAAACTCTGTCTGCATCTCTGTCGATCGCAATACCGCTGACCAACATCTTCTCCATCATACCGTCATCCTCCTTAACGATGGTTCCTTCTTCCCGGTTCATGCTGTTTCTGACAACCAGCTGAACATTATACTTCTTCGCAAGCTCCACGGAGCGGTTATGCAGGACCTTCGCGCCCAGCGAGGACAGCTCCAACATTTCATCATAAGTGATCTCGTCCAGCTTCGTGGCATCCGGGACCACGCGCGGATCACAGGTGTACACGCCGTTCACATCCGTGAAGATCTCGCAGATGTCCGCGTGCAGGGCAGCAGCCAGCGCCACAGCCGTCGTGTCGGAGCCGCCCCGGCCGAGGGTCGTGACATCACCGTACTTGTTCAGGCCCTGGAAGCCGGTAATCACCACGATCTTCCGGTTTTCCAGCTCTGCCTCGATGCGCTCTGTCCCGATATTCTTCAGCTGCGCGTTCGAATACTTTGAGTTCGTGACCATGGGAACCTGAAGCGCGTTCAGGGAGACCGCCGGCACGCCCAGCGAAGCCATGGCCATGGCCATCAGCGAGACCGAGACCTGCTCGCCTGTCGCCAGCAGCATGTCCATCTCACGTCGGGGCGCCGAGGGATTGATCTCCTTCGCGAGCGCGATCAGATCATCCGTCGAATCACCCATAGCGGAGAGGACGACGACCACATCATGTCCGCCTATATACACCTCGATGCAGCGGTTCGCGACGTAAAAGATCCGTTCGCGGTTCGCCATGGAGGAGCCTCCGAATTTCTTTACGATCAGCATGTTTCTTTCTCCTGCTTTTTAATTCCTTCCAAAACCTTTATGATTTACCGTCATTTGGAAAACAGACGGTCGATCAACTCATAACCCCGCTCCAGACAGAGCCCGGACGCTTTCGCGTTCTTTTCCGAATACAGTGCTCCGCCGGTCTTTTCGTCCGTACTGTCATACAGCAGGAACGGAACCGGATCACTCGTGTGTGTCCGGACCGCGATCGGCGTAGGGTGGTCGGGCAAGACTAACATTCGGAGATCCTCACCGGAAGCCTTCACCCCTTCGTACATCGGACGTGCCACGCGCTCATCCAGGATCTCGATCGCGCGGATCTTTCGCTCCACGGACCCCGCATGCCCCATCTCATCCGGCGCTTCCAAATGGATGTAGACGAAATCGGTCCCTTCCCGCAGCGCGGTAAGCGCGGCCTCGACCTTGCCTTCGAAATTCGAATCCAGCAGGCCGGTGGCCCCCTCGACCTCACAGACCTTCATGCCGCACCCGACAGCCAGACCCTTCAGCAGATCTACTGCCGAGATCATGGCTCCGGTCTTTCCGGTCTTTTCCCGGAAATCCGAGAGCATGGGCTTAGTGCCCGCGCCCCAGAACCACATGGAGTTTGCGGTATTCTTTCCCTCCGCGCGCCGACGGACATTGATGGGATGATCCTTCAGGACCGCGAAGCTCTTCTCCATCATGGACCGGAACTTCGGATCCTCCGGCAGATACGGGCCGCATACCTCATCCAGATGATCATGCGGTGCCGCGAGCTCTTCTACCTTCCCGTGTTTCCAGATCAGGCAGTGCCGATAGCTGGTGCCCAGCCAGAGCTGAAACTCTTCGTCATCGAACTCGCGCTTCAGGGCGCCCACCAGTTCCGCGGCTTCCTCCTGCGAGAGTTCGCCGCCGCTGTGATCGACGATCACACGCTCCTCATAAGGGATGCCCTCCTCTTCCGAGAGCATGACGATATTGCAGCGAATGGCAATGTCGTCATCCTCCATGGGAACGCCGATCGACAGCGCTTCCAGCGGGGAGCGGCCGGAATAATAGACCGCGGGATCATAGCCCATGACAGACAGATTCGCGGTGTCGCTTCCGGGCTTCATTCCGTCCGGCACGGTCTTTGCGAGGCCTTGCTCGGACTTTTCCGCAAGCATATCCAGAAAAGGCGTTTCCGCCGCCTCGATCGGGGTACGGCCGCCCAGCTCTTCGATGGGATAGTCGGCCATTCCGTCGCCCAGGATCAATACATATTTCATCGGGTCACCTCAGGCTCAGCACATGCGGATCCGGGCGATCACGCCGGGAACCGCCCCGACAGCGGCCGCAAAATCCATCTCCGACATCTCTGCCGTAACGAATGCGGCCTCTCCTTCCACGCCGGCATCGATAAACTCTTCCACGACAAATTTCTCCGCCGCGATGTCCTTCGAGCTGTTCTTGACACGCACGAAGAATCTTCTCTTCTGCTCTTCGATCCCGCCGAGCTGAAGAAGTTCGTCGTTCCAGAAAACTTTCAGGTTAATGCCGATGTGCTTCGCGGCGTCGATCACATCCGCCACGACCGCGCTCGCGGTGGGCAGCGAACCGGCACCTTTGCCGTAAAACATGATGTCATCCACGACATCGCCGGTGACCTTGATGGCGTTAAAGACATCGCGCACCGCATACAGCGGGTCCGTCTTCTCGACCATCATGGGAGCGACGATCGCATAGGTATCATAACCTGACGTGTACATCTGCGCGATCAGCTTGATGGAGCGGTCCATCTTCCGGGCATACAAAAAATCTTCGCTCGTGATCAGGCGGATGCCCTCGGTATAGATATGTCGGTAATCCACGGTCTTTCCGCAGGCCAGCGAGGAAAGGATGGCGATCTTCCGGCAGGAGTCAAATCCGTCGACATCCGCGGTCGGATCCTTCTCCGCATAGCCCAATGCCTGCGCATCCTTCAGGACTTCCTCAAAGCCCAGGCCCTCATCTTCCATGCGGGTCAGGATATAGTTCGTGGTGCCGTTCAGAATGCCCTGAATGGCCAGCACCTTATCCGCGGTCAGGCTGGTATTCAGCGGGCGGATGATGGGGATGCCGCCGCCGACGGAAGCCTCGAACAGGAAGTTCGCGTTCCGTTTCTCGGCGATCTTTAAGAGTTCGGGGCCGTAGGCAGCCACGAGTGCTTTATTTGATGTGCACACAGACTTGCCGGACAGCAGCGCGCGCTTCACGAAATCATAAGCCGGCTTCGTACCGCCCATGGTCTCGACGACGATATCGATCTCGGGATCATCCATGATCACGTTTACATCGTGAACGATCAGTTCCTCATAAGGATCTCCCGGGAACTCGCGCAGGTCCAGGATATACTTGACCCGGATATCCTTACCCGTTTTCTTCGCGATGTACTCGTTATGTTCCTCGATGACCTTGACGACACCGGAACCGATGGTGCCGTAGCCCATGACTGCAGCGTAGATCATTTTTACTCCTCCTGTCCGCTCTTCTGCAGATACTTCAGGTACGCGCTGATAAACATGTCAATGCCGCCGTTTAAGACTTTTTCGGCATTTGCAGTTTCGGCATTCGTTCTCAGGTCCTTCACCAGCTGATAGGGCTGAAGGAAATAGGACCGGATCTGGTTACCCCAGGCAATGTCTTTGACATCGCCGCGGATATCGGAAAGTTTCTCGGCGTGAGCGGCTTCTTTCAGCTTCAGGAGTTTACCGCGCAGCATCTGCATGGCTTTATCCTTATTCTGGAACTGGGAGCGCTCGTTCTGGCACTGCACCACGATGCCCGTCGGGATGTGCGTGATGCGGATGGCCGAGGAAGTCTTGTTAATGTGCTGGCCGCCGGCGCCGCTCGAACGATAGGTATCAATGCGGAGATCGTCGTCATTGATCTCCAGGTCGGCATCGTTTTTCAGCTCGGGCATGACCTCACAGGAAACAAAGGAGGTC
>CAYLPO010000033.1:0-10496 GCA_964385575.1 uncultured Lachnospiraceae bacterium
CATGACCAGCTCGAGGAGCTGATCCTGGACCGCGAGACCATGGAGATGAAGAAGAAGCTCGGCAGCCAGTTTGCACAGATCGTCTACGAGGGCAAATGGTTCACGCCGCTGCGCGAGGCGCTGCAGGCATTCGTCGAGAGCACGCAGAAGTACGTGACCGGCGAGGTGAAGTTTAAGCTCTATAAGGGCAATATCATCCGCCAGGGCACCACGTCGCCGTACAGCCTGTATGACGCGGATCTGGCGTCGTTCACGACCGGCGAGCTGTATGATCACACCGACGCGACCGGATTTATCAATCTGTTCGGACTGGCGTCGAAGGTGCGGGCGATGAAGGGGATGAAGCCGGAGGTGTAAGATCTGCGAAGCCTGGTCTGAACCCATTTTTATCGCACTCCGGATCATGCGCGAGAAGACGCTCAGCGCTCCCTGTGTGAACAGAATGTCCCACCAAGAAAATCAGCGGGCACCGCTCGAACTCAAAGGGAACCCTCGATGGGGTTCCCTTTTCGGTCTCGCTGAAAAGAATGATTCGGTCATCATCTTTTCTCCCGCTGATTTTACGGTGCTCCATTCATCACACATGGTCGCGCTTCGAAGTCTTCTCACGTCCTGACCGGAGTGCAATAAAGATATGATGGACAGACAGTGTTCCTCCCGCATCTCTTAACTTTCCGGCAAGCCATAATAATGATTGTCTGAAGTGCCGCAGGCGGCAGGGGAAGTGACCCTCCTGATCCGTGCATCCTCCCTGCGGATGCGCGCGGCGGAAGCATTGAGGCGCGACCATGAAGGACAGATCGATACACATAGAAAAACGAGGGGGAAATGTTTGTATCCGCACAAACATTTCAGCTCGACTAAGGCGGGAAATCATGGGATTTCCCGTCGAATTCGAGCGGTACCCTCGTTTTTCTTTATGTGTGAGATTTTGTCCTTCAGGGAGCGGTTCACCGGCTTTCGCCGTGCACTCCGCAGAGAGCCACCCAGGATCAGTGCCGCTTATTTCGCCTGCGCCTGCGCGCGCTTCCGCTGCTTCTGATCCAGGATCTTCTTCCGGATCCTCAGACTCTTCGGCGTGATCTCCAGCAGCTCGTCCGTATCAATGAAATCCATGCACTGCTCCAGACTCATGATCTTCGCAGGAACCAGCTTCAGCGCCTCGTCGGAGCCCGACGCACGGGTGTTCGTCAGGTGCTTGGTCTTGCAGACATTGACCTCAATGTCGTCCGACTTCGGGTTCTCGCCGATGACCTGGCCCGCATAGACCGGGTCGCCCGGCTGAACGAACATGATGCCGCGGTCCTGCGCGTTGAAAATTCCGTAAGCGCTGGCCTCGCCGGTCTCGAACGCGATCAGCGAGCTCTTCGCGCGGTAGTTGATGGGGCCCTTGAACGGCTCATAGCCCACGAAAGTCTGGTTCATGATGCCGTTGCCCTTCGTGTCGGTCAGGAACTCGCCGCGGTAGCCGATCAGGCCGCGCGACGGAATGGAGAACACCAGCCGCGTGAGATTTCCGGGTGCCGGGGACATGCCCATCAGCTCGCCCTTGCGCATGGACAGCTTCTGAATGACCGCACCGGTGAACTCGTCCGGCACATCGATCTGCACTTCTTCCATAGGCTCGAGCTTATGCCCGATCTCATCTTCCTTATAAAGCACCTCGGCCTTCGAGACCGCAAACTCATAGCCCTCGCGGCGCATGGTCTCGATCAGGACCGACAGATGGAGCTCGCCGCGGCCGCTGACCTTGAAGCGGTCCGTGCTGTCCGTGTCCTCCACGCGCAGGCTGACGTCTGTGTTCAGCTCGCGGTAAAGGCGGTCGCGGATCTGGCGCGACGTCACGAATTCGCCCTCCTGACCCGCAAACGGCGAGTCGTTCACCAGGAAATGCATGGCGATCGTCGGCTCGGAGATCTTCTGGAACGGGATGGGCTTCGTGTCATTGACATCGCACAGCGTGTCGCCGATGTGGATCTCGGAAATGCCGGAGACTGCCACGATCGAACCGGGCATCGCCTCCTTCACCTCGACCTTATCCAGACCGTCAAACTCGTAAAGCTTCGAAATCTTCACCTTCGCGTGCTTATCCGGGTCGTGGAAGTTCACGAGCATGACCTCGTCGTTTACGTGGATCGTGCCGTTATCGATCTTGCCGACGCCGATGCGGCCCACGTACTCGTTATAATCGATCGTCGAGACCAGCATCTGCAGCGGGGCCTCAGGGTCGCCTTCCGGCGCAGGGATGTGCTCCAGGATCGCATCAAAGAGCGGCTGCAGGTCCTTGCCCTCGTCACCCAGATCATTGATCGCATAGCCGGACTTCGCGGACGCAAAGAGAATGGGGGCATCCAGCTGCTCATCCGTCGCATCCAGGTCCATCAGGAGCTCCAGTACCTCATCGATGACCTCATCGGGGCGCGCTTCGGGACGGTCGATCTTGTTAATGCAGACGATGACGGTCAGATCCAGCTCCAGCGCCTTTCCCAGCACGAAACGGGTCTGAGGCATGGTGCCTTCGAACGCGTCGACCAGCAGGATGACGCCGTCGACCATCTTCAGCACGCGCTCGACCTCGCCGCCGAAATCCGCGTGACCGGGGGTGTCAACGATATTGATCTTCGTTCCTTTATAATTAATGGCAGTGTTCTTCGAGAGGATGGTGATGCCGCGCTCGCGCTCAAGGTCGTTCGAGTCCATGACGCGCTCGGTCACTTCCTGGTTTTCGCGGAATACACCGCTCTGCTTCAGCATGCCGTCGACGAGCGTGGTCTTGCCGTGGTCAACGTGGGCAATGATGGCAATGTTTCTGACGTCTTCTCTGATCATATTCTCTTTCTTCCATCTCTCTGTCTCTCTGATCTTCCGGCAATGTGGGTGACTGCCGGCTGAATAATATAAAATAACAGCTGTTATGTGGGTGTTCATCCCCGTCATGGCTATTATTCGTATACTTTTTTTACATTTTCGATCTTCGCAGCCATGTTTCGAAGAAGCATATCCGCCAGGGTCAATGCGACCATGCTGCTTACGATGACCGGGGCGCGCTGCACGACTGCGGTATCATGGCGCCCGCCGATCGTGATCTCTTTCGGCTCGCCCGAACGCGTCACGGTCTGCTGCGGCAGGCCGATCGAAGGCGTAGGCTTAAACGCCGCGCGGAGGATGATCTCGCTTCCGTCTGAAATGCCGCCGAGCGTTCCGCCGGCGTGGTTCGAGGTTTTCGCGATACGGCCGCCGGCCGGAACGAAGCCATCGTTATTCTCCGATCCCTTCGCGTCCGCCGCGCGGAAACCGTCACCGATCTCCACGCCCTTCACCGCGCCGATGCTCATAACGGCTTTCGCCAGCTCCGCGTCCAACTTATCAAAGACCGGCTCGCCAAGTCCTGCCGGAACACCGGAGACCCTGCATTCAATCACGCCGCCGTAGCTGTCCGCCGGATCAAACTCCGGGATCATCTCCGGGCCGACACCCGATGCGTTTCCTTCCGCCGCCGACGCGGGCACATCAACTCCGCCGAGCCGTGTCACACGGGACTCAACGGTAACGCCCAGCTCTCCGAGCAGCTTCATGGCCACGGCACCTGCCGCTACCCGGCCGATGGTCTCTCTGGCTGAAGCCCGGCCGCCGCCGTTATAATCCCGAAAACCGTACTTCGCATCAAAGGTAAAGTCCGCATGACCGGGCCGATAGACTTCTGCAAGCTCCGAATAGTCCTTCGAGCGATGGGAGGTATTCTCGACCATCATGCTGATCGGTGTCCCCGTCGTCTTCCCCTCGAACACGCCTGAGAGGATCCGTACACGGTCCGCTTCCTTCCGCGCGGTGGCCAGACCTCCGCCGCCGGGGCGCCGCTGATCCAGCAGGGCCTGAATGTCCGCTTCCGTGAGCGCCAGCCCTGCAGGGCAGCCGTCCACGACGCAGCCGACCGCAGGTCCGTGGGACTCTCCCCAGGTCGTGACGGTAAATACTTTTCCGAATGTCGAACCGGCCATGAAAACCTCCGTTTCGCGAAAGCACAGACTTACCTATTTTAAAGACTTTGCTATCCTATTACTTTCAGGGGAGAATTGCAACTCAGAGAACCTTTTTTACGCCCGGTATCAGCCGCAGAAGGGTGACCACACCCCAGGAGATCAGGACATTGACTGCCGCAAGAAGCGCCAGCATGCCGATCCCGCCCATGGTATAGGGATTCCAATGAAGGATCCGGTAAAACACATTCAGCACGATCATGTGGACCAGGTAAATGCCGAACGACGCGGCATCGAACGACAGCAGGAGCTTCCGCCCGAAACCAGGCTTCCGGACAGGTATATCTTCAGCAAGCCCCTGACCGTTTGCCGCAGCAGCGGCTTCTTCCATGCGCTGTTCTGCGGGCACTTCCACGACCGCAGGTCGGCCGTTCTCCGAGGAAATAGATGTACCTTCCACCACAGCGAGTGCATCCGCCGGAAGTGTCCAGGCATCCGGCATACCGGCTGCGCCTCCGGTATGTTCCGTCATCTCGCCGGTCTTGCGCGCGCGGTTGACAAACAGGACGAACAGTCCCACCGACTGAACCGCGACCGCGACCGAAGCATAGCTCCCGCTGAAATTCCGAAGTGCGTCGGACTGCAGGGTTATACCGTAATAGGTCGCTGCAATCAGGCAGACCGTCCCAGCAAGCAGCATCACTGCGGCCGCAGGCGTCGGGATCCGAACCTTTCCGGTATGAAGGGCATAACCCATGAAGAAATAGAACGGATAGACCGTGTAGCTCATCAGGTAGAACCCACTGGTCCGGCCCGTCAGATAAGCAATGGTCGGAAGGACCGACAGGAAGAGAAAGAACACCATGACCGCATAGCGCAGAATCGTATCATTCTTACGAGCCAAATAGCCCGAAGCCGGCTCTCGATACGCCGTCACCATGCGATACAGCGGCAGCATCAGGTACAGGCCCAAAACCATGTAAAGATACCAGACATGCGGCCAGCTGCCGTTCGTCCAGAGACGCAGCAGCCAGTCTTTCACGAACGTCAGGCCAAAGGCCTCGCCTGAGAGTGCCCGGTCAAACACCGCATAGATCAGCGTAAAGATGATCAGCGCCAGAAGGATCCGGCGGACATATTTCCCGAAGATCTTCCCAATGGTCATCTCACGCGAGGGATCCAGCAGCAGCGCGCCGGACACCATAACAAAGCACGGAACCGCCCAGAGCAGGCAGTTCCGCACGATCATCGAGACCGTCTGCTGCACAAATGTCGGTTCAAAGCCGGAGGCGGCCAGATAGAACATGTGCAGGAAGACGATCGCGATGCAGGATATGACGCGAATCTTCGAAAAATATACGACGTTCTTCATGTTTAATAAGTCAGTGCATCATCACCGAGGCAGCCGGCGTTCGGATCAGCTGCAGGCGCCGGTGCAGGATCGGGCGCGGGTGCAGGTGCAGGAGCCGGATCGGGTGCGGGAGCCGGTGCGGGCGCAGGTGCCGGTGCCGGGGCAGGGGCGGAAACCGCCTGCTGTACAGGAGCCGCTGCCGCCTGGGCTTCCTCATAAAGCGCTTTTTCCGTCTCCTCCGTGCTGGCCTCACCGCCGCCGGCCTGAGACGTATACGTGATAAAGCTATACCCATCGGCGCGCTGAAGGATCACTTCCGCAGTGTCCTCGAACGGGAACCCGTGAAGCTCATGTACCACGCCGTCCTCATAAGTCACCTGAACCGTAAAACCCGGTGTGATCAGAGGCGCGTCATCCGCCAGGGTCTCCTGGGAAGCCTCGAAGATCTCCAGTGCGTCCGCCGCGTCAAAGTAAAGAACGCGGATCTCGCCGTCGCCGAAAACATCGCCCTCTTCCAGAAGATTCTCAGGATACTCCTCCTCGGTGTCCAGCTTTACCGTGACGCCGGTCACGCCGAACGTGGACGCATTTTCAACGCGGAGGGAGTATACCTCCTCTCCGACTGCCGAGCCGATCGCCTCATAAGGAGACGCGGTCTCGGTCTCCATCACGGTCTCCGTCTCCGCAGCGATCGTCTCCGCCTCAGTCTCTCCCGCTGTGTCAGCCGTGCCGCACGCTGCAGCGCCCGCGGTCAAAACTCCCAGCATTGCCAAAACAGCTAAACGCTTGATTCAGATTTTTCCCATGTAAATACCTCTAAAATACTATGCCCAATCTGAAACAAAAAATATCCTGAAATATTATAATGGTTCAGGAACCTCTTTTCAATCGCACATTCTTAATTCCATAAAGTAATCCTGTACAAAACAAAAAACACCCCCGGAAATAAAACTGCTCCGGGGGATGCTGTTCACGATCACGCTTTCTCAGCTCGGGATCACGATCTCCAGAAATTTCTTCATACTGGGCGTAATATACCGGCTCTTTCGATAATACAGGTAATTATTCCGGGTCGCCAGCGGATCTCCGATCTTATAGATGCACATTTCCTCTGCCATCGCGTGCACGTTCTTTAAAAGCGTGTCACTCACGAACGTGGCGCCCATCCCGGTCTCCGCCAGATGGAACGCGGTCAGCTGCTGGTTCAGTTTCAGCAGGTAATTCGGCTTGATGCCGGCATTGGCAAAGATCCCGTCCGCGCGCTTCCTGAGGTCATTGTGCGAGCGCAGCACCACGAACGGATCGCCTGCGAAATTCTTCAGCGGGACCGGAGGACACTCCGGCGACAGATGACGATCATTCCGGACATCTTCCGCATTCAGCTCAAACTCGCGCACATTCGCGGTCGAAGCAAACGAGCGCGGAACCATCAACATCAGGTGTTCCTCCATCACGGGTTCTTTGATGAATGTCTTCTCGTCCAGCATATAGTTATCCATGACAATGTCGAGATCACCCGCAAACAGTTTTTCCTCGATCAGGGAAGAGTGTCCCTCAAACAGACTCACCTGTACCTTCGGGTACCGGCTCTGAAACTGCGAGATGTACTTCGGAAGGATAAACGACGAGAAGAAGAACGGCGCACCGATGGCAAGCCGGCCCGTGGACAGTTCCTGCAGGTTTCCGACATAGTTCGCGAACTCTTCCTCCAGCCCCATGATCTGCTCGGCAGCCTTGATATACTGCTCGCCGCACTCGGTCAGACGGATGGGGTTCGTGCTGCGGTCAAACAGCGGCAAGCCGACCTTGTTTTCGACCTTTTTGATCATCGCGGAAAGGGCAGGCTGCGAAATGTAGATCTTCTCCGCGGCCTTTGAAAAGCTCTTTTCCTTATATACCTCATAAACATATGAAAGTTCATTAAACATGTCTGCCATGATGCATCCCCCTGCATGGAAAAACGCTCCATAGTTTATGGAGCGTATAAGCATTTGCTTTTATTATATGCTTTTAGTTATGGATGTCAATGTAGCTTATAACATTTTTCCAACATCATTTATACTCGGCCTGTGGCGCCTCCCCGCTCACAGCATCCCCGGAAGATCATAATTGGCCACCATCAGATGCCGGGACTTTTTGTCATTGCGCCCCATGAAGCTCACGAAATACTGCTTGTCAAACTGATACAGCCGCAGGGGCTCCCCGCCCTTCGTAGGTCGGCCTGCCGGGTAAAGTTCCCGGATAAAGTCCGTGTTCTTAATGATCAGCAGGAAGTGCGATCCGCACTCGTCACAGAGATAGTCAGCCAGCCGCTTCTGGTCTTCTTTCCCGAACGCCGAACCGTCATAGGACGAAAACGTCGTATCGTACGGCGGATCCAGGAACACGAAATCTGCCGGACCCGGCTCGTGCCGACGAAGGAACGCCGCAAAATCTTCGCGGCCGAGTTCCGTCCTGGCCAGCCGTGCCGCAAGTTCCGGCGCCCGCATGGCATCGAGCTTTCCGCGCAGGGATTTGTGATTATAGGAAATGCCGCCGTAGGGAACATTGAACTCGTGATTCGCGTTATACCGGAACATGGACGAATAACAGTATTCACGGATGAAGAAATACAGGGCCGCGCGGGTGCCTTCCGGCAGGCCGCGGCGCGCCGCCAGGTTATAGATCCCGCGGATGTACATATAGAACGCATTCTTCAGACAGGTCTCGATGTTCTTAAAGCAGTCCTCCTGAGAGAGCATCCCCTTCTCCGCCTCCAGTTCATACATCCGGCGGAATTTATTCGAAAAACTCTTCTGCAGCTCGTCCTTCCACTCAGGGCTCTTCCACCATCCGTGCAGCAGTGTTCCGACCGGAAAATCCGGCCAGGCATCCGCGATCATGCGGTCAAGGAAGTCCCCGACCGGGCCGTCGATCCCCGCAGCGTTACCGGGCCCGTCTTCCGCACCGTCCGCCCCGGAAACCGTTCCGGCGGTCAGGATCCGCGCGCAGAGCTGATACAGTCCCATCAGCTCAAACCGGTGCTGACCGGCAGTCTGCCCCAGATAATCCCAGGCGCCGCAAAACGCTTCCGCTTCGGCGTAATAATGCGGGTCCGCAGCCTTGACACACGAATAGAGGAGCATGAGCTCCTCCGAGAAATCATTGATAAAATACGCGTCCGCCTCCGAAGCCAGATACACGGCGCCTCCGCCCACAAAGGGATCAAAAAAGCGCGCGATATCATCCGGCATCGCGGGCAGGATATATTTGAGCTCACGTTCCTTTCCGCCCGGGTACTTGATCAGCGGTGCCAGACGGGCAGGTCCTTCCTTCAGCATACTCACTCCTCGATGAACGGTTCGAGCTCATTATGCTCGATCACATGCTTCTTGATCGCTGCGAAACTTTCACGGCTCAGGACATGCTCAATGCGGCATGCGTCCTTCGCGGCGACGCTCTCATCGACGCCCAGATGCTTCAGCCAGCCCGACATGAGCTTATGCCGTTCATACATCTCCTCGGCGATCTCACGGCCGGATTCTGCCAGCCGGATATAGCCCGAACGGTCCATGACAATAAAGCCGTTCTCGCGCAGTTTCTTCATGGCTACGCTGACGCTGGGCTTCGAGAACTCCAGATAATTCGCGATGTCGATGGAGCGGACATAATCGCCGTGTTTCTTCGATAGTATGAGGATGGCCTCGAGATAGTCCTCTGCGGATTCCTGAATCTTCACGCTTTTCCTCCGATCCTTCCTGCAGTCCCCGCCCATCCGTACAGGACGGCCAGGGGCCGCGCGGTTATAACGGTTAGTTCAGCTAACCGCGTTAGTTATCCTAACTGTGTTAGTTGGACTAACGAGGTTAGGATATTGTAACTCCCTAAGAATAGTAACAAATACGGACTGCTATTGCAATTAAATTTCTATTCATCTGATATGTTCCCGAAAGCCATTGGCATCTTCTCCGTTACCCGTCCGCGAAATTTGATCCGCAAAACCGTCCGCAAATCAGGTAAAATAGATGCAGGAACGGAGGTGAGATCATGGCAGTGATCTTTGGAATCGATATCGGCGGCAATGCCGTCAAATACGGGCTTTTCGACGATGGCGGAAGACTTCTGGAGTCCTGGCAGACCGTGACCGACCGCATGGACGGCGGCGCGAATATCGTGGCGGAAGCCGGTCTGGCTGTACGTGAGAAATGTGCGGAGCGCGGAATCTCCGCAGCTGATATCGCCGGGATCGGTGTAGGCGTGCCGGGGACGGCATTGCCCGACGGGCGTGTGGTTCGATGTGTAAACCTCGGCTGGAACGAAACGCGGAACGTTGCGGGAGAACTGGAGCTGGCCACCGGAGCGCCCGTAAGAGTCGGCAACGACGCAAATCTGGCAGCACTCGGCGAGCAGTTCGCCGGAGCCGCGCGAGGTGCGGATGACGCGCTCATGCTCACACTGGGCACCGGAATCGGCGCCGGGATCATCTCCGGCGGGCGCCTGCTGACCGGTGCATTCAGTGCCGCCGGGGAAGTCGGACATATCCACGTCAATGACGAGGAGACCGAACGCTGCAACTGCGGCGCGGCGGGCTGCCTCGAGCAGTACTGTACTGTCACGGGCTTCGTGCGCGTGGCCAGGCGGCTGCTCGAAACGTTCTCGACGGCAAGCCCCCTTCGTGAGATGCAGGACGGCCCGGGCTTTACGGTTCGAGATCTCTTCGACCTGGCGAAGGACGGAGACCAGATCGCAAGCCTGGCAGTCGACATCGGCTGCGGTTATCTGGGTCGGGCGGCCGCGATCTGCGCGAATATCCTGAATCCCGAGGTCATCGTGGTCGGCGGCGGGATCTCCGCTGCCGGCGGGATCATCCTCGAGCGGATGCGGCCGGACTTCGAACGATATGCCTTCCCGGACTGCCGGGGAGCGAGGCTGGTGTTGGCGGAGCTGGGCAATGATGCGGGGATCATCGGGGCGGCGAGACTGGTGATGCAGGAACCGTGACGGTTCTATTTGAGACATTTTATAGTATTTCCTGTAAGGTGCACGGCGGAAGCCAGTTCATCGCTCCCTGAAGGACACAGGATCTCACACATTAAGACAAGCGCGGGTCCCGCTCGAATTCGACAGGAAACCCGAGGGTTTCCTGCCTCAGTCGAGCTGAAATGTTTGTTCGGATACAAACATTGCCC
>CAYLPO010000034.1:0-10479 GCA_964385575.1 uncultured Lachnospiraceae bacterium
TCTGCATGGCCGGCTCGCTGGCTGCGGAGATCGCGAAATACATGGTCATTATGAAGAAGACCTGCGGTTTCGTCCACCCGAAGCTCTGTGCGCAGACGGTCCTTCTGGGCCGCTACTACGATAACATCACGCCTTCGGGCATCGGCGGCCAGCCTTTCCAGATCTATTACATGAAGAAGAACGGGATCCCTGCGGCCCAGAGCGCTTCGACGCCGATCGCGGGCTTCCTGTCCATGCAGTACGCGTTCATCATCATCGCGATCCTCTGCGCGGTCTTCGGCGGGCATTTCATCGGGTCCGACGCGGTGCGGATCGCGTCTTACATCGGTATCGTCTGCTATTCGCTGTTCCCGACCGTGATCCTGTTTTTTACATTCTTCCCGGCGTTTTCCGAGCGTCTGACCCTGCTCATCACCGGCCTGCTGGCCAGACTGCGGATCGTGAAGGACCGCGATGAGGCGGAAGAGCGCTTCGTGGAACACGTCCGCGGCTACTGCGAGTCGCTGAGCGGGCTGATTCGCCACGTGAGCCTGCTGCTGGCCGTGCTTGGTCTGGCCCTCGTATATCAGGCAGCGCTGATGTGCGTGCCGTTTTTCGTGGTCCGCGCGTTCGGCGGGGACGTCGGGTTCGTGCAGAGCTTTGTGACGACCGTGACCATTTACGCCGCGATCACGTTCATCCCCACCCCGGGCAATGCCGGCGCCGCGGAAGGCGTGTTCTATGCGGTGTTCTCGTCCTTGTCCGGCGGACTGGTGTTCTGGGCAATGCTGGTCTGGCGGTTCATCATCTATTACGTGTATATCGTATACGGGATATTGCATTATCTGGTCACGCACATTCGGGGAAAGCTGCGCGGTGCGCGGCCTGAGGAGAACGGCGAAGGGACATCAGGCGGGGAAACATCATGAGAAAACGGGGCACAGAAAACAGAAAACGACGCATGCGCATCGGGATCTTTCAGGACGCGTTCTTCCCGATGATCGACGGTGTGATCCAGGTCGTGGACCACTATGCGCGGGAACTGCAGCGATACGCGGATGTGACGGTGGTCGTTCCGGAAGTGCCGGGGCAGCCGTTCGATGACACGAAGCTTCCATACCGCGTCCTGCGGTGCCGGGCGGTTCGGGTGCCGGTTTTGGATTACTGCCTTCCCATGCCGCTGCTGGATCCTGCGTTTTTGCGGGAACTCGGGCGGATGCGATTTGATATCGTGCATATTCATTCACCCTTCACCTTAGGGCTGCTGGGGGTGCATTATGCGAAGCTGCGCGGCGTTCCGGTCATTGGGACCATGCATTCGCAGTTCCGCCGGGACTTTCAGCGCGCGGTGAAAAGCCGTGTGCTGGCGCAGCTGTTGACCCGTATCCTGATCGGGACGTTCCGGCGCTGTGACGAGTGCTGGGCGGTAAACGGCGCCATGGCCCGCTTGTATCACGAGGAGTATGGGTATCCGTCATGGCCCCGCGTGATGCGGAATGCTACGGACATGCGCCCGGTCGGGGAACTGGAAGAAGCCTCTCGGCGCGCTGCGGGGGATGCCGCGGTAGGCGCGGAGCATGTAGATGGCAGGGTGGACGCGAATACTGCAGTGGATGTGGACGCCGCGGAAAACGCGCGGCACCTGGCTGAGCAGACGTTCGGGCTGGCTCCGGATGAATTTGTGATGCTGTTCGTGGGCCGCCTGAATGATCTGAAGAATGTCTTTTTGATCGCGCGGAGTCTGGGAATCGTAAAGAAGAGGATGGAAGAGGAGCGTGCGAAAGAGGAGTGTGCGAAAGCGGAGCGTGCGAAGACGTCAGCCGGAATCGGGCACGGCGAGGATGCGCCTGTTTCAGGAATGAAGTTCCGCATGCTGTTCATCGGGACGGGGCAGGACGAGGCCAAGCTCCGGGCGCTGATCCGAAAGAGCGAGGTGGAGAAGGAGACCGTTTTCGCCGGGCGCGTGGCGGACCGCGGAATTCTGGCAGCGGCTTACGCGCGGGCAGATTTATTTTTGTTCCCGTCACTTTATGATGCGTCTTCGCTGGTGCAGATCGAGGCAGCATCGCAGGGGACGCCGGCGTTATATGTGCAGGGCGCGGTGACGGCGGATACGGTGACGGTATGGGATCCTGCGGCAAGTAAAGCTTCAGGGGAACCGACCGGAACCATCATTAGTGCGAACGGGTTTATCGCGGAGAATGATCCGAATGCCTACGCGGAAGCGATCCTCGCAATCATGAGAGATCCTGAGATGCTGCGGCAGGTCGGTGAGAACGCCAGACGAGATCTGTATGTGACATGGGAGTCTGTGGCGGCAGAGGTGTACAAGCGGTATCTGAGTGTGAGAAAAAAGCGCCGGTTATAAGTTGACAATATAAAGTTTACAAAATATTATTTACGTGGTATCGCTGTTAGATGCCGCGTTTTTGTTCTGAATACAATCGGAAGTGGCCAAGTCATATTTGAAAGGAACTGACAGCAATCGAATCATGGCACATATAACGGAAGCTCAAATAGTTTTTGCTTTAAGAGAACGACAAGAATACCTGAGACGGTTGATAGAAGAAAAGCAAAAGGAACTTTCACGGGCCCCGGAAGGATCACTTCGCGTTTCCTCAAACGGGACAAGGAAAAAATTCTATTTTCATGGAGTAGATGGGACGCCGGATCGTTATTTAAAAAGATCCGAAGTGAGCTTCATGAAAAGGCTTGCGCAGAAATCTTATGATGAGAAAGTTCTAAGACTGGCCGAACGGGAAGAACAGCGGGTCGATCGGCTGCTCTCGTGCTATGGAGAGGCTGGAATTGAAGCTCAATATGAAAAACTGTCGGCTGCAAGGAAGACTTTGGTTGAACCGGTAATGCTTTCCGATCAGGACTTTGCAGAACAGTGGATGAATGCTCCTTATCAGAAAAAAGTGTTTTGGGAAAACGGATCGGAATACTATACAGATCGGCAGGAAAGAGTTCGTTCAAAATCGGAGATTCTAATAGCAAATGCATTATTAAAAAACGGAGTACCTTATCGTTATGAACCGGCCTTGTTTCTGGAAGACGGACCAGTGATTCATCCTGATTTTCAGGTGGTGAATGTCCGGATAAGGAAAGAGTATTACTGGGAACATTTCGGTATGATGGATGATCAGGATTATGTGTTGAAAGCAATGCAGCGACTGGACCGGTATGAAAGAAACGGTTTGTATTTGGGACGAGATCTGATCATTACCCAAGAAACATCAAACAGACCGCTTAGTACGAAAAGAATAGGCGAATTGATCGAAGGATTGCTGCTATGACCCGTTTGAGTGATGGTCGAGGAGATCAGAGTGGGCTGAAATGAAGAAAATGCAAGATAAAGCCCATTCAGATACCGTTTATTCCAGTAATATCGGATGAAGCTTCCGATTAACGTTGTTATGTAAAATAAATGAGTGGGCTATTTTCGCAGTTATATTTGAAAAAGCCCTTTTTTTGATTACTTAGTATTTGGGAACAAGAAAAAATGCGCTCCTCAGTGGGCCAAAAAAGGAAGAATGTTATTTTTAGCCCACTATGCCTTGAAACGAAGGAGAAAAATGGCATCCGGATCACTTCCCCTTCCAAAACTTCCGGATCCAGCTCTGCGCAAACGCGGTGGCGTTCGCTCCGCTGGTCAGATCCTCCGGCGCGAACAAACCATAGCAGTTTTCCGCGGTCGCGCGTGTGCGTCGCTTCGGATCGACATATGCGGAGACGCTTTTATGCACGGCGCAGCCTTCTTCCGGGAGGAAGTAGTAGTCTTTCGGGTTCGGATAGTACATGCGAACTTGGCCGTTATAGCATGGGAGGGAGAGAATGAGATCGTGCCCTGAAGCTTCCAGTTCGGCAGGCTCGCGACTGGCAGCATCTGTTCCGGCCGCCCCGCGCCCGGCAACGTTCTGGCAGCCGCAGTCGAACTCCAGATGAACATGGCCGGGGAAAGAAGTCTCCGAATAAAAAGAGACGCGCTCAGAATTCCCGGGGCCCTCGACCTCGCATCCGCGATACTCGAACTTCCCCTCGATCCATTCAGGAAGACGCAGCAGCGCAGTCAGCTCGCTCATGCCTTTGACGTCTTCCAGATTATGAAGCAGCAAAAAGTGTTCCAGTCGCGGATCCTCCGTATACAGGTACTCTTCGTAGACCTGGATGAGCTCGCCGCCGCCGAACTGATCTTTCCGGTCCATTCCAAGAAAGACCTCGAGCGTTTTCTGCTTCAGGTTCTCGACGCCCAGCAGCTTCTTATAAGGCCGCACGCACTTCAGAAGATCCACGCTTTCCATACCGGAGAAGGGCTCATACATCCCGTACCGGCGCATGCGCTCCTGAAGGAACGGAATATCAAACCGGTCCCCGTTAAAATGCACCAGCGTCGAAAAGCCGCGCGCCAGCTCCGCGAACGCTGCCAACACTTCTTTTTCCGCCCGCCGGTCATCCGCAAAAAACAGCCGCAGCTGCCACTGACCGTCCGCAAACCACGAGCAGCCGATCAGATAGACGGAAGCATAGCGCGGGTTCAGCCCTGTACTTTCGATATCGAAAAACAGCTGCCCGGGTTCCGCGCAGCTGCCGTTTAAAGCGGTAAATGTCTCTTCGTGGATCTTCATGCGGCCATTATAACGCATTCGTTCCGCGCATGCATGCTTCTCTGCATGAAAGGTATCCAAAATGCCAAAATATGCCCCGGAATCTTGTCGCTATACACCAGATATGGTATCATCGCGTTTGATCATGCGGGAGTGTGCCCAGGCGGCACACGGCTGGCTGATCGGAAAAAAGGAGAATGACCATGATCGAATCCGTTCGCGGAGAATTATTATATGCGACCCTCGACAGCGCCGTGATCGAGTGCGGCGGCATCGGGTATTCCGTCCTGATGCCTGCTTCCTCGCTGGCGGATCTGCCCCAGCCGGGCAATGAAGTCCGCCTTCACACCCACCTGTCCGTCAGCCAGGATGACATCCGCTTGTTCGGCTTCTTCACGCGCGATGAGCTGGAGACCTTCCGGCTGCTGATCGGTGTGAGCGGGATCGGCCCGAAGATTGCGCTGGGGGTGCTTTCGGCACTTCCGCCCGATGACCTGCGCTTCGCAGTGCTGTCAGATGACGTGAAGGCCATCTGCACGGCACCCGGTATCGGAAAGAAGGGCGCGCAGAAGATCATCCTCGAGCTGAAAGATAAGATGGATCTGCAGGAAGCTTTTGATAAGCGCAGCGAACACACGGGGGCCGGGAGCGTCGGTGCAGGCCAGGCGGCCGCGCATGCACAGGACGCGGTCGCAGAAGCGGTCCAGGCACTGACGGCGTTGGGCTATTCCTCCACGGAAGCGTTCCGTGCGGTGCGCAGTCTGGAGCTGCCGGCGGACGCGGATGTGGAGACCATCCTGAAGATGGCCCTGAAGAAACTGGCGATGTTCTGACCGCCCACATGAAACGGGAAAGCAGACATCGGACGGCAGTAAAAAGAAGGAAGGCGCCTTAAGTACCGCTCCAAACAGCCCAAAGGGGGCACTATGGCAGGAAAGATCATCACAACCGAGCGCACGGATGAGGACATCAGTATTGAGAACCACCTCAGACCACAGCGCCTGAAAGAGTATATCGGGCAGCAGAAAGCGAAGGACACCATCGGTGTCTATATCGATGCTGCCAAAAAACGCGGTGAGAGTCTGGACCACGTCCTGCTTTACGGCCCGCCCGGCCTCGGCAAGACCACCCTCGCGGGCATCATCGCGAACGAGATGGGCGTGGATATGAAGATCACGGCCGGCCCCGCCATCGAAAAACCCGGCGAGATGGCCGCCATCCTGAATAACCTGAAAGAAGGCGACGTCCTCTTCGTGGATGAAGTCCACCGCCTGAACCGCCAGGTCGAAGAGGTGCTCTACCCGGCCATGGAGGATTTCGCCATCGACATCGTGATCGGCAAGGGCGCCTCCGCCCGGTCTATCCGTCTGGAGCTGCCGCACTTCACGCTGATCGGCGCCACGACCCGCGCTGGCATGCTGACCGCGCCGCTGCGTGACCGCTTCGGTGTGGTGCACCGCCTGGAATATTACGACGTCGCGGACCTGCAGAAGATCATTACGCGCTCGGCAGCCGTGCTGAATGTGGAGATCGATCCCGACGGCGCTGCGCAGATCGCAGCACGTTCCCGCGGCACGCCCCGTCTGGCGAACCGCCTGCTGAAGCGCGTGCGCGACTTCGCTCAGGTCAAGTACGACGGCCGCATCACCGCGGAAGTCGTGGATTATGCGCTGGACGTTCTGGATGTGGATAAGGCTGGCCTGGACAATACCGACCGCCGCGTTCTGGAGACAGTCATCATGAAGTTCGGCGGCGGCCCCGTGGGCTTGGAGACGCTGGCGACGGCGCTCTCGGAGGACGTGGGCACCCTTGAGGACGTCTGCGAGCCGTACCTGATCCAGCGCGGTTTCCTGGTCCGCACGCAGCGTGGACGCATGGCGACCCCGGCGGCGTACCGGCATCTGGGCATTCCGTACGATGAGGGCCATGCCTCGGCCGCGGGACATGCTTCCGGTTCGGGAGCAGGCACGGGCAATGCCGGCTCCGGCCAGATCCGCTTCGAGGATCTGTGACCGCCGATCGGGCGGAATGTGAGATTATCGTCAGATAATCGGCAGGGTTTCCTATAGGAATTTCTTTTTCGGGGAGTATATCATGGCAGAGAAAAATTACGCGGAAGTCAACATCGGCGGAAAGACCATTACCATCGGCGGAAAGCAGGACGAAGAGTACCTGCGCAAGGTCGCGGCTTACCTGAACGGGAAGATCAGCGCGCTGAAGAAGCGCGGCGCTTTTCGGACGCTGGATGTGGAGACGCGCGCCATCCTGACCGAGCTGAACGTCTGTGACGACTACTTCGACACGCAGATGAAGCTCGAGGATGCCGAGAAACATGTCGCGGAGCTGCAGGATCAGATCTATCAGCTGAAGCATGAGCTTGCGGCGACACAGATGAAAAAAGAGAACATCGAGAAGGAACTTCAGAAGGCGCAGGAGCGTCTGAAAAGGGCAGGATATTGAATAACCTCATCGCAGTTTATTCCAAGTTCATACTGATCTTTCTGATCCTCTGCTACTCGATCTTTACTTTGTCTTATCTCAGGACAAAGTCCCACGAGGCGCGCAGCCGCGTGGCGGGATGTCAGAGGCTCTTCCTTTTTGTACTTCATTTGCTGGGACATCTGGTGCTGTTCGTGCAGACTCTGCGTCCCGTCATGCTTCTGTTGTATGTGATCGAGGCCGCATTCCTGGCTGTTTATATGCTCCTGTGGCGGCGCATCTACCCGCGCTCGTCAGCGCTCGTCTCGAACAATATCTGCATGCTCCTGGCCATCAGCTTCATCATTCAGGCGCGGCTGGATGCGGATGATTATCTCCGGCAGTTTCTGATCATTGCCGTGGCGGGCGTAGCCAGCCTGGTGCTTCCGGCGCTCATGCGATCGTTCCGGAACCTGACCGAGCATTTCCGCTGGCTGGTCGGCGGCGTCGGCACGCTGCTTTTGGCGGCGGTCCTGGTCCTGGGCGGCACGGAGTACGGTGCGAAGCTCTCGCTGGCACGCATTGGCATCCCGGTGCAGCCGGCTGAGTTCGTGAAGATCATCATGTGTTTCTTCATTGCGGGCATGCTCGCGAAGGACACTTCACGGAAGCAGATCCTGAAGACCACCGCGGTCGTCGCGGTCAATGTCGGCATCCTGGTCCTTTGCCGGGACCTCGGCAGTGCCTTGATCTTTTTCCTGTCGTATCTGCTGATCCTCTATATAGCCGTTCAGAAGCCGCAGTATTCGCTGGCCGGTCTGGGTGCAGGCGCGCTCGCCTCGCTGGCTGCATATAAGATCTTTTCGCATGTGCGTGTGCGTGTGCAGGTCTGGCGCGATCCGTGGCAGGATCCGTCCGGCACCGGTTACCAGGTGCTGCAGTCGCTTTTTGCCATCGGCACGGCCGGGTGGTTCGGCATGGGGCTGTTCCAGGGCGCCGCGGGCACCATTCCGCTGGCGCATTCGGATTTCGTGTTCGCTGCCATCGCGGAGGAACTGGGCGGCGTCTTTGCGCTGTGCCTGATCCTGATCTGCTTTGAGAATACGATCCAGATCCTGTGGCTTTCATCCACGCTGCGGAACAACTTCGATAAGATCCTGGTGAGCGGTATCGGTATCTTTTACGGCATCCAGGTGTTTATCAATGTCGGAGGCGTTCTGAAGATGATCCCTTCGACCGGCGTGACGCTGCCGTTCGTGAGCACCGGCGGAAGCTCGGTCCTGGCGAGTTTCCTGGCGTTCGCGGTCATTCAGGCCTGTTTCATCCGTTCTGAGGAGCGCGAGGAACTGGAGCGCGCGCGGGCCGAGGCACCGACCGATGAGGTTACGGGCTTCCGCCGCGAGCATACACAGGTGGGAAAGCTGCAGCGTGAGGTCCCCGTGGAAGCGCGCAGAGTGCGTGCGCAGCAGGCTCCTGCGGATATGACCGCAGCGCGGCCCAGGTCCGGCTGGAATACCGCGCGGGGCATTGACTATGATGTGTTCCGTTTCGGGCTGCGGCATGAGGAGCCCATGTATGATGAGCCGGCTTATGAAGAAGAGGAGTATTCCGGGCCGGTGTACGAAGAATCCGAATACCGGGAACCGCCTGTCTTTACGTTCCGCCGCCGCGGCCGCGCGGAAAATACTGTGCCCCGCCATGACGACTACTACGCAGATGACGGCTATGTCGATGCCGCTTACGACGGCAGCATCAGCGACCTGTCCGCGGAACCGCAGGATGTTTTTTATGAAGACGATGATGAGCCCGCCGATGAGAGCGGCTTCATCTATGACGATGACGTGCGCTTCGACGACGATTGAAATGTGACCGATCACCGAAGGACCTGAGGAAGAGCAAAAATGGCCAGAAACCGCGAAAAACGACCTAAACAGCGCATGAACCGTGACATCCTGATCGTCACGTATATCTTTGTGCTCATTTTTGTGGCGATCGCGGCTTACTACATCTACTATGTGAACTTCCGGAGCGAGGAATACATCGCCAGCACCTACAACACACGCCAGGACCTCCAGGCAGAGCGCGTCCTGCGCGGTGACATCCTGGCGCGCGACGGCACCGTTCTGGTCACCTCGCGGGAGACCGCGGACGGACAGGAGCGGGTCTACAACTACGGCGGCATGTACGCGCAGGCATTGGGTTATTACGGCCACGGCAAAGCCGGCGTCGAGCGTGTCTATAACCATTATCTGTGGCGCTCCCATGTGAACTTTGCGGAGCAGATGGTGCACACGGCACGCGGCGAACTGAATGAAGGCGACAGCGTGATCACCACTCTTGATCCGCGCCTGCAGGAGATCGCGTATGACGCGCTGCGCCAGTATGAAGGCGGCGCGGTCGTGGCGCTGGATCCGTCTACGGGTGAGATCCTCTGCATGGCCTCGTGGCCGTCCTACGATCCGAACGAGATCTCGGATATCTGGGAGGAGATCAATGAAGACGAGACCTCCTCAGTTCTCGTAAACCGCGCGACTTCGGGCTACTACATGCCCGGATCGACGTTTAAGATCTGTACCGCGCTCGCGGCATACCGGCAGTTCGGTCCGGAGATCGCGGAGCAGATGTACTATGACTGTGAAGGCGCGGTCACGTTCGAAGACGCGGTGACCCACGAGGCGCTGCGGGTGGCGTGCGACGCCGACATTGCCCACGGGACCGTGAATATGCGCGGGGCGTTTGCCCGCTCCTGCAACGGCTATTTCATCACGCTGGGCATGGAACTGGACCGGCGCGCGTGGCGGGAGACCGCGGAGGATCTGTTTTATAACGGCGAGATCGATTTCGCGCTGTCGAACGCGTCCGGGCGCTTCACGCTGGATACAGACAGCGGCACCTGGGAGACCATGCTGAGCGCCATCGGTCAGGGTGAGACTGTGGTGACGCCCCTGCAGAACGCGCTGATTGCGGCGGCGGTCGCTAACGGCGGGACCGTCATGCGGCCGTACATCGTGAGCGGAGTTCAGACATCGGGCGGATCGCATGTGCGCAGCTTCCGTGAGGCGCAGATGGCACAGCCTCTGACGGAGGACGAGGCCGCGTTTCTGGCGGAGCTTATGACCGCCGTGGTCAATGAAGGCACCGCCACGAATATGCAGAGCGACTATTATCAGGCGGCCGGCAAGACCGGCACCGCGCAGAATACCTCTGCACCCGGAGACTCGAACGCGCTGTTTACAGGTTATGCGCCGGCGGATGATCCGCAGATCGTGGTGAGTGTAGTCGTGGAGAACGGCGGCGGGGTGCACGGATCCGCGACGGAGATCGCGCGGGCGATCTTTGACGACTGGCTGGTGAATCGGTGATTGAAATCGGTCGAGGGGTGTGGTAAAGTGACTTTCAGCGCGGTTTAGCCGGGCGAAGTACTCCATCCGAGCTGTGCTCGGACGGAGCCGGGTCGTCAGGACTCCTCCCCCCG
>CAYLPO010000035.1:0-5552 GCA_964385575.1 uncultured Lachnospiraceae bacterium
GTTTTGTGCCATCAGCCCGGCAGTCTCGGCGATCCTGGGGGTCGTCGTGCTCCGGGAACATCTGGGACTTTTAGGAGTGGACGGACTGGTGCTGATCCTTCTCAGCATTGCCCTGCCGTATCTGAAGGGCGGTTCAGTCAGCACTCGATCAGGCAGATCGCCTGCGCCGCAATCCCCAGCCCTTCGCCGGTGAAACCCAGACCTTCCTCGGTCGTGGCTTTTACGCTGACCTGCGAGATGCTGATGCCGAGCGCCTCCGCGATGTTCTCGCGCATCTGCTCGCGGTGCGGGGCCATTTTCGGTTTCTGCGCGATGATGATGGCGTCGATATTTCCGGCTTTCCAGCCGGCATCCGCCAGGATCCGTCCGACCGCGCGCAGGAGAGCGAGGCTGTCGGCGCCGGCATAGGCGGGATCGGTGTCCGGGAAGTGCTGCCCGATGTCGCCGAGCGCGGCGGCGCCTAACAGCGCGTCCATGACCGCGTGCAGCAGTACATCAGCGTCCGAGTGGCCGAGGAGGCCTTTTTCATAGGGGATCTTCACGCCACCGATGATGAGATCGCGCCCTTCCACGAGGCGGTGTACGTCGTAGCCCAGTCCGGTTCTGATCATGTTGGTCTCCTTTTTTCGAACGATCTATCCCGCGGTGCGGGGTGGCACGGTGCGGGAGAGTTTCCGTGGATGAGTTTCCGCAGCGCGGGAGAGCTTCCGCGCATGAGTTTCCACGGCGCGGAAGAGTTTTCCCTTGCATTTTTAACTGCAGGAATATATTATAGCAAGGACGGCCGAAAATCGTCCATCTTTCATATCGGATCATGCGGATATAGTTCATCGGTAGAACACCAGCTTCCCAAGCTGGATAGGCGGGTTCGACTCCCGTTATCCGCTTCCCATTAGTCACAAAAAGCCCTTGTTTGGGGGCTTTTTGTGATTCTGAGGATCTCTTTTCCCCACTATGAGGGCCTTGGAGGCCGTTCGGTAGGACTAAAAAATCGGTTTTTAGGCTTTTCTTAGGCTCTCAAGGGTGAATAAACAGATAATGCACAAACTATGTAAATATATTATCGGTTTTTCCCTGGTTTTGCGGTGAAAAATGCGCTCCACCATTAGACGAATACGAAAAAGACGGCAGTTTCGTCTGATTTCTCGGAAAACCCCCTGTTTTCTTACCCTGTGATGTGCTAAAATCTTTCATCAGTCCGTGTCTGTCATTCATACTGATCAGGCATGAGGCAAATTCCCTCGCCGGCATCCGGTAGATGCCGGACATCAGAAGAAAGGAAGAATTGAATCATGGGAATGGACAGAGAACAGTTTTTGGAAGTGTATCGTCACTCGCTGGCACACGTGCTGGCGAAGGCAGTGATCGAGATCTACGGGATCGAGAACGTGCAGTACGCCATCGGACCGCAGATCGCGGACGGATTTTATTATGATTTCCTGCTGCCGAAGGCCATCACGGAGGATGAGATCCCCGCGATCGAGGCGAAGATGCGTGAGATCCTGAAGCGGAAGGAAGACTGGTCCGTGAAGGAGATCACCCGCGAGGAAGGCCTGGAGCTCTTCAAGGATCAGAAGTTTAAGACCGAGCTGATCCAGGATATCCCGGCGGACGAGAAGCTGACCATCTATTATACCGGAGATGATTTCGTGGACCTGTGCCGCGGCCCGCACGTGCCGAACTCGGCGGAGCTGCTGTCGGCGGCGTTCCAGATCAAGTCCGTCTCGAGCGCTTACTGGCGCGGCGATGAGCACCGCGATTCGCTGCAGCGCGTATATGTGTACGCGTTCCCGAACCCGAAGGATCTGAAGGCGCACCTGGCTTTCATCCGCGAGGCGCTGGAGCGTGATCATAAGAAGATCGGCCAGCAGCTCGACCTGTTCATGTTCAGAGAGACCTCGCCCGGTATGCCTTACTGGCTGCCGCGCGGATGGCGCATGTACCGCGCGCTGATCGAGTATTGGCGCGGCCTGCATGACGTGGCGGGATATCAGGAGATCTCCGCACCCATCATTAATAACAAGAAGCTTTGGCTGATTTCGGGTCACTGGGCACATTATCAGAACAACATGTTCCTGTGCCCCGGCACCGACTGGTCGCCGGATGCGGATGACATGATGGCCGCGAAGCCCATGAACTGCCCGAACGCCATGATGACCTACAAGCGCACCGCGCATTCCTACCGCGAGCTGCCCATCCGCTATAACGAGCTGGATGTCATCCACCGGATAGAGAAGTCCGGTCAGATGAACGGTCTGTTCCGCGTGCAGGAGTTCCGCCAGGACGATGACCACACCTTCGTGATGGAGTCCCAGATCGAGGAAGAGGCGGATGCCATCCTGAATCTGGCGGAGAAGATCTACGAGACCTTCGGCCTGACCTACCGCGCCGAGTTCTCGACCCGCCCGGATGATTTCATGGGTGAGATCGAGACCTGGGACCGTGCCGAGGCGGCCATTAAGCGCATCCTCGACCGCCGTTTCGGTGAAGGAAATTACGAGATCAATGAAGGCGACGGCGCCTTCTTCGGACCGAAGATCGATCTGCAGGTCAAGGACGCGCTGGGACGTGAGTGGCAGTGCGGTACCGTCCAGGTCGACTTCCAGCTGCCGCATAACTTCGGCCTGACCTATCAGGACTCGGATGGCACCCTGAAGGAGCCCGTGGTCCTGCACCGCGCCATTTTCGGCTCGCTGGAGCGCTTCATCGGCATCATCATCGAGCATTATAAGGGCGCGTTCCCGTTCTGGCTGAGCCCGTTCCAGGTCGGCGTCGTGCCGATCCGCCCTGAGCACAATGACTACGCCCGCGAGGTCGTGGAGACACTGCAGGGCATCGGCGTGCGCGTTGAGGTGGATTATGCGGACAAGAACATGAACGAGAAGATCAAGTTCTATAAGACCATGAAGGATCCGTATATCCTGGTCATCGGCGACAAGGAAGTCGAGGAGCGCACTGTGGCCGTGACGACCCGCGGTCAAAAGCAGCCGCGCCACGGCATGCCGCTTTCGGAGTTCGTGGAGCTGTGCGCGAAGCAGAACCGGGAGAAGAAGAACGAGCTGGAGTAATCAGCGGACTGAGTAAAAGAAACGCCGGGGAACTCGACCATGCCTGCATGCGTCAGAGTTCCCCGCTTTTATTGTGAGTATATGTAAATATCCACAAAGCCAAGCCTGTGTGCTTGGCTATTTTCTATACGTTATGCTCACCGATTGCATTGAAAGAAAATACAAAAATTAGTAAAATTAACTTATAAGAAGGATAAAATATCGGAGACTGCATTGACAGCAAGGAAGGTGATGGTATGAGACACAGCCATAAATTCGTACGCAAATATGTCTACACATTTTCCGAAGGCGACGCGAGCATGCGTGAGATCCTGGGCGGTAAGGGCGCGAACCTGGCCCAGATGGTGAGACTGGGACTGCCGGTCCCGTTCGGCATCACGGTCACGACGGAAGCCTGCAACCGCTATTATGAGGACGGGCGGAAAATCGCTGACGATGTGAAGGAGCAGATCTTCTGGTATTTCGGGAAGCTGGAGGAGGTCGTGCGCAAGAAGCTCGGCGACCCGGCGAATCCGCTGCTGGTGTCGGTCCGCTCGGGTGCCCGCGCGTCCATGCCCGGCATGATGGATACCATTCTGAACTTAGGATTGAATGACGAGGTCGCGGCCGGGATGGTCGCCTCCGCGGAGAGCCCGGATTTCGAGCGCTTTGTTTATGATTCCTATCGCCGGTTTATTCAGATGTTTTCCGACGTCGTGAAGGGCATCGACAAGAAGCGTTTCGAGGTCATCATTGACGAGGTGAAGGCCGAGAAAGGCGTGAAGCTGGACATTGAGCTGGACACGGATGACATGAAGGAACTGGTGCGCCGGTTTAAGGCATTCTACCGAGAACAGCAGGGCGAGGATTTCCCGAGCGACCCGAAGGAGCAGCTGATCGAGGCGGTCACCGCGGTGTTCCGCTCCTGGGACAACGACCGCGCGAACGTGTATCGCCGCATGAATAACATCCCTTACAGCTGGGGCACTGCCGTGAACATCCAGATGATGGTGTTCGGCAACCGCAACGAGCGCTCCGGCAGCGGCGTGGCGTTTACGCGTGACCCCGCGACGGGCGAGAAGGCACTGTTTGGCGAATATCTGATCAATGCCCAGGGCGAAGACGTCGTGGCCGGCATCCGTACACCGTCGCCCATCGAGGATCTGAAGAAGGAGATGCCGGAGATCTACGAGGAGTTCACGCGCTATGCCCAGACCCTCGAGAACTATTACAAAGACATGCAGGATATGGAGTTTACCATCGAGGACGGGAAGCTCTATATGCTGCAGACCCGGAACGGCAAACGTACAGCGAATGCTGCCATCAAGGTGGCTGTGGACCTCGTGGACGAGGGGATGATCAGTGAGGATGAGGCCGTGCTGCGCGTGGAGCCGCAGCAGCTCGACTCGCTGCTGCATCCGCAGTTTGACGCGAAGGCGCTGAAAGGCGCGGAGGAGATCGGGAAGGGCCTGGCGGCATCGCCCGGCGCGGCCTGCGGAAAGGTCGTCTTCACCGCGGAGGACGCGAAAGAATGGGCGGCGCGCGGCGAAAAAGTTGTGCTGGTGCGCCTGGAGACCTCACCCGAGGATATCGAGGGCATGACCGCAGCGGAGGGCATTCTGACCGCGCGCGGCGGCATGACCAGCCACGCGGCAGTGGTAGCCCGCGGTATGGGTTCATGCTGCGTGTCCGGCTGCGGAGAGATCCGCATGCATGAGGAGGAGAAGTTCTTTGAGCTCGGCGGGCATACTATCCGTGAGGGCGATTTCATCTCCATCGACGGTTCTACCGGAAAGATCTATCTGGGACAGATCCCCGCGGTCGATGCTGCGATCGCCGGTGATTTCGGCCGGTTCATGGGCTGGGCGGACGAGCGCCGGGCCATGGAAGTCCGCGCGAACGCGGATAACCCGCGTGATGCGGCGCAGGCGCTGGAGTTCGGGGCGCAGGGCATCGGCCTGACCCGCACCGAGCACATGTTCTTCGAGGGTGACCGCATTAAGGCCATCCGCGAGATGATCGTCGCGAAGACCACTGAGGCGCGCAAGGCCGCTCTGGCGAAGCTGCTGCCTTATCAGCAGGGGGATTTCGAAGGCATCTACGAGGTCATGGGCGAGCTGCCGGTGACCATCCGCCTGCTGGATCCGCCGCTGCATGAGTTCCTGCCGCAGGAGGATGCGGATATTCAGGAGATTGCGGATGAGCTTGGCATAACGTTTGATGAGCTGAAGCAGGTCGTGGCGTCGCTGCACGAGTTTAACCCCATGATGGGACACCGCGGCTGCCGGCTTGCGGTCACTTATCCGGAGATCGCCGAGATGCAGACGACGGCCATCATTGCCGCCGCGATCAATGTCTCGCAGCGCACCGGAAAGCACATCACGCCGGAGATCATGATCCCGCTGGTGGGCGAGGTGAAGGAGCTGAAGTATGTGAGGCGCGGAGATCGGCCTGGACACCCTGAACCGGGACGGCGGGGATCCGGCTCCCATCCGGGAGCGCCTG
>CAYLPO010000035.1:5562-10152 GCA_964385575.1 uncultured Lachnospiraceae bacterium
AAGTATGTGAAGGACATCGTGGCTGCCACGGCTGACCGCCTGATCGCGGAGGCGGGCGTGAAGATGCGCTATGAGGTCGGAACCATGATCGAGATCCCGCGAGCGGCATTGACCGCGGATGAGATCGCGACCGAGGCGGAGTTCTTCAGCTTCGGCACGAACGACCTGACGCAGATGACGTTCGGCTTCAGCCGTGACGATGCCGGGAAGTTCCTGGGATCGTACTATGACACGAAGATCTATGAGAGCGACCCGTTTGCGCGGCTCGACCGCAAGGGCGTCGGGAAGCTCGTGGAGATGGCAGCGCAGCTGGGGCGCAAGACCCGTCCGGACATTCAGCTGGGTATCTGCGGCGAGCACGGCGGTGAGCCGACGTCCGTGGAGTTCTGCCATGATGTGGGGCTGGATTACGTGAGTTGTTCGCCGTTCCGGGTGCCCATTGCCAGACTGGCGGCGGCGCAGGCGAATATTAAGAATCCCCGGAAGTGACGCGGTGCATGGGAGAATAATGTATGAAGCAGGAGGTCTCAGACAGGCCTCCTGCTTTGTTTTTTTATTCGATTCCCGTCTCGAAAGGTGCGAATCAAGAGAAAATCATGTAAAATCGAAGAAATCTTTAAAATACATGAATCGGCAGAGGATCTATCGGGTTTCGTCGATGAAAAGGAGGGTTTCATGATCGAACCTCAAAATGTCATCTATGAAGTTTTCCCCGACGCCGACCGCGAGGTCGAAGGCGCGCTGGAACTGGTCGCCGAGGAGGGCGAGCTGCAGATCGGCTGTTTCAGCGGAATTCCGTATGAGAAGCGAAGCGGAGTGGTGCGCACCCTGCAGATGCTGGTGCCGCTGCGCCGCGGGGAGACTTATGACCTATATCCGTTCGAGGATCTGGCGGGTCGTGTGACTTACCCGCTGATCGTGTTCGTGCAGGGCTCTGCGTGGTTCCGGCAGGAGACGCACCAGAGCGCAGGTGTGCTGTCGCGGCTGGCGGCGCGCGGGTTCATCGTCGCAATCGTGCAGTACCGGGAGTCGACCATTGCACCGTTCCCCGCGCAGATCGAGGATGCGAAGACCGCGGTCCGTTTCCTGCGCGCGAATGCGGAGAAGTTCTGCATTGACCCGGAGAATATCTTCCTGATGGGAGACTCGTCGGGCGGACATACCGCGCTGATGGCAGGGATCACGGCCGACGCCGAGCTGAACCATGCGGATGACCTGGACGCAGACGGGTGTCCGAAGGTTTCCTGTGCGGTGAATGCGATCATCGACCTCTATGGCCCCACGGACATCACCGTGATGAACGAGGTCCCCTCCACGCAGGATCACACGGTTCCGATGAGCCCCGAAGGCATGCTGATCGGCGGAAAGAACGTGCTCGAAAACCGTGCGGAGGCGGAGAGGACCATCGTGATGAATTACATTGGAGCGAACGCCATTCCGCCCATTCTCATGATGCACGGGACGAAAGACCGTCTGGTCCCGTTCGACCAAAGCGTGCGCCTGTATGAGAAGCTGCGCGCCTGCGAGAAAGAGGTGACCTTCTGGAAAGTGAAAGGCGCGGACCATGCGGACGGATCCTTCTACGGCGAGCGGGCGTATGACATCATTGAGGAGTTCGTGCGGGAGCATATGAAATGAATGAGTGCGGACGAATATGAAATGAACATGCGCGGACGCATTTGAAGAGAAAAAGCGGAAGATCCGAAAGGACCTTCCGCTTTTTGAATCGGACTGCTTTCTATGTCCGAATAGATGACCGGGTATGCACGGTGGTATTACCGCACCAGGTTCATGATGAACACAATGATGATAATGATGGGCAGTACGATGGTCAGATACCACCGCAGGCCCTTCCACAGCTTCAGGCCCTTGCCCTGGTTGGCCTCGGCCAGGAAATTCTCGAAGCCCCAGCCCTTCTTCAGCACGCAGAACAGCAGGATGATCAGGCTGCCGATGGGCAGGAGGATGTTGCTGACGATCAGATCTTCGAGGTCGAGCACGCCCGAGCCGGGGCCCAGCGGCTGGAAGCCGGAGAGGACATTAAAGCCGAGCACGCAGGGCAGGGAGAGGGCAATCATCAGCGGGATATTGATCAGGCACGCCTTCCTGCGCGACCACCCGAACAGATCCATGAACATACTGACGATATTCTCAAACACCGCCAGCACGGTCGAAAACGCCGCGAACACCATGAACAGGAAGAACAGCGTACCCCAGATACGTCCGCCGGGCAGGTGGTTAAACACATTCGGCAGCGTGATAAACAGCAGGGGCGGGCCGGCGCTGACCTCGACCCCGTAGGCCGAGCATGCCGGGAAGATGATCAGACCGCTGCAGATGGCGACCAGGGTGTCCAGCACCGCGACATTGGCGCTCTCGCCGAACAGGCTGCGGTCCTTGCCGATATACGATCCGAAGATGGCCATGGAGCCGATACCCAGGCTCAGCGTGAAGAACGACTGTGTCATGGCACCCAGAATGACCTTCGGAACGCCGACCTCGACCATACGCCCGAAGTCCGGTCGCAGATAGAAGAGAAGCCCATCGCGTCCGCCCCTGATCAGGATACTGTGGACAGCCAGCACGATCATGAGGATCAGCAGCAGGACCATCATGACTTTCGTGACTTTCTCCAGTCCTTTCTGAAGACCGCGGCTTAAAATCAGGAAGCCCGCGACCGTGATGATGATCATGCAGACTGCCATGATCTTCGGGGATGCGAGCATACCGCTGAAATAGCCTGCGACCTCCTCCGTGTTCATGCCGACATAGCTGCCGCGCGCACTCGATACCAGATAGAAGAGCATCCAGCCGGCGACCGTGGTGTAGAACATCATCAGCAGGTAATTGCCGATCAGTGAGGCATAGCCGTGCCAGTGCCATTTCTGACCTGGCTTCTCAAGTACCTTGAACATGTGGATGGGGCTCTTCTGTGCCGCGCGTCCGACCGCAAACTCCATGGTCATGATGGGAAGGCCCATGATGACCAGGAAGAACAGGTAGCAAAGGACGAAAGCACCGCCGCCGTACTGGCCGACCATGTATGGGAATTTCCAGACGTTGCCGATACCGATGGCGCAGCCCGCACTCAGCAGAATGAAGCCCAGGCGGGAGCCGAGTTTTTCGCGTTCCATAAAAAACCCTTTCTAAAAACTATTAAGTAAAGCTTTCCTAATATAGCACGTTTTTAAGGGCAATGCGGAGAAATCTGCGAAAACCCAGCACAAAAACATCCGCGTGTCGCCTTGCAGGTCGTGTCGGCCAATTGCTTTTGTGGTAGCTTGCTAAAGGATGCACCATGATCCGGGGCGGCCGTTCGCTGTTAGGAAGGCTTCATTGTCCGAAAACGGTCCGAAATCTCATCGCAGTAGTATTGTCGGAGGAAACACATGTCGGTATTCTCGGAATTGAAAAACAGGAGCTTTTACAGCAAGACCATCCATATCATGCTTCCGGTCCTGCTGCAGCAGGTGATCTCGGTCGGCATCGGCTTTTTTGACAATGTCATGATCGGCCGGTTCGGCGAGCACCAGATCGCGGCGCAGGCGCTGTCGAATAACTTCTTTACGATCTTTTTTTTCATTACCATGGGTCTCGGGAGCGGGGCCATCGTGCTGTCCTCACAGTTCTGGGGTGCGGGAGAGAAGGAAAAGCTGAAGAATGTGGCGTCTTTGGCCATCCGTCTGACGCTGGTGATCGGACTGGCGTTTTCGGCGGTCGCGGTGATCGCGCCGGGACTGATCCTGCGGCTCTTTACGAATGTGCAGCCGGTCATCGATGTGGGACGCGGTTATCTGCGGATCATCGGCATCACATTTTTCATGGTAGGTCTGACTTCCTCGTCGACCTATCTGCTTCGTTCGACCGGTCAGGTGCGGATCCCGCTGATCAGTTCGATCATTGCGTTCTTCCTGAACATCTTTTTTAACTGGGTCTTTATCTTCGGTATGTTTGGAGCGCCGCGGCTGGAGATCGTGGGTGCGGCGATCGGCACGCTGATCGCGCGGGCGTTTGAATGCGCGTTCGTGTTCGGATACTTTATTCTGAAGGATCAGAACATCGGGTTCCGTCTGCGGCATCTGCGTCTGAAAGACGCCGAGCTGACGAAGACCTATATGCGCTACAGCCTGCCGGTCCTGATCAGTGACACGCTGCTGGGCATCGGCATTTCGCTGCAGTCCGTGATCATCGGTCATCTGAGCGCAGCATTTGTGGCAGCAAACTCCATTACCATGACGATCAATCACGTGGTCACGGTCTTTAACACCGCGCTGAGTGCGGCGTCCGGCGTGGTCGTCGGTAATACGGTCGGTACCGGAGACAAGGACAAGGCATTCCGGGAGGGCCTGGCGTTCATCGTGATCTCCGTGGCGATCGGCGCTGCGGTCTCGGTGCTGTATCACTTTACGTCCGGGTACTATATGCGCATCTACTCGGTCAGTTCGGAGACCGTGGAGACCGCGAAGGAGATCTTCAAGGCACTGATCCTGATGTCGCCGTTCCAGACGATGGCGTTCGTTACCAGCAAGGGCATCCTTTTGTTCCCAGAGCGCTCTGAATCCCGATCAGCGCCGTGCAGAGGCCCAGCGC
>CAYLPO010000036.1:0-10080 GCA_964385575.1 uncultured Lachnospiraceae bacterium
GCAATGCCAAAGAATGCTCAAACTCCCGCACAATTGCACTCATCTCACACGCTAGGCGAGGAAGCGCTGGTAAGCAGTGTAGAGGTCTGCGGAGAAGGCCGGTTCTTCCGCGGAGCCATCCGCGGCCCCAGAGCTTGCATTGTCCGAGCCGGCATTGCCCGCGCGGTCCGCCATCGCCGCCGGATCGATCCCGCACGCCTCCAGCATATATCCCGTCAGATAGTTCGCGCTTAAGTCCACGCCCTGCGCCTCGTCAATGTCGAAATTCGCCCAGATCAGATACGGCACGATGTAGCGCGCCGCACTCTCCTCCGGCGTCAGCTCCGACGTCGGTTTCCCCAGAAGATCCTCGAACACCTCGTCTTCCAGCAGAGTGGGCTGGTGATCTCCGAACATCACGATCACGGTGTCGCGGTCCGACGCCTCATAATATGCCAGCAGATCCTCCAGCGCCTCATCCGACATGCGGATCAGCGAGAGGTAGGTCTCCGCCTTCGGGAAGGTCCCGAGCGGTGCGCCGTTCACGGTGATCCACGGCGTAAAGTTCGCGTAGGTTCGGAAATAGCTGCCGTGGTTTTGCATGGTGACATTAAATACGAGGGACGGGTCCGCCGCGTTCGCCTCGGTCACCTGCTCGACCGCCGCGAAGTCCGCCGCGTCCGAAAGATAGATGCGCACGAGCTGGCGCATGTTGAATTCATCCTCGAACAGCGTTTCGTCGAAACCCAGCCACGGGTAGACGCGGTCGCGGTTCCAGCCCTCGGCCGGATACGGGTGCATGCCGGTTCGGCTGTAGCCGCCGTCCGCGAGCGCCCAGGCCAGCGAGGGGATCTCCCCGGTGATGAACTGCTGGTACGGGATGCTGCCCGCGGGGAGAAATGCGCAGCTGTTTCCGGTGAGGACCTCAAATTCGGTGTTTGCGGTGTTCCCGCCGAGCACCGAGCAGTACATGTGGCCGGTGATCGTGTTCTCCGCGCCGATCAGCGACTCGTAGTAGGGCATGACGGGCTCGGAAGTCGTAAGGTCGCCCAGGACGCGCAGGTCGGAGAAGGCCTCGTTCAGAATGATGATGATGTCGGGGGAAGTCTGACGGGCAATGCCTGCTGCATTGCTCTCCGGCAGATACGCGGACAAAAGCTCCGCCGCGCGCTCGGGTGAGTATCCGGACGGCGCCCGCAGCCGCAGGTACTTCGTGCTCATCATGAAGTTCACGAAGAACCCGTCGTAGCGGTTGTTTGCCCACTCGGTGAACGGGATGTCGTAGAGATCGAAGCGGTCGTAGCAGTCGTCTGAGGCCACGTAATTCCAGAACCCGAAGCCCACGAGGAACGCGGCGAACACGCCCACGAGACGCGCGCGGCCGGGCAGGCGCAGCCCGCATTTCCAGGAGAGGACGCAGAGGCAGAGCATGCCCGCGATGCCGAAGAACATCGGCCAGGTGATCTCATAGACGTAGTTTCCCGCGACGCTCATGGCGGTCCCGAAGGACTGCAGGTCCCAGGGAACGATGGGGTTGCCGCGGAAGGTAAGGACGAAAGCATTGAACAGACCCACGTAGGCAAACGCGCCGGTAGCAATGATGTAGGCGATGCTCATCCGCCCGATCAGGAAAAAGAAAAACGCATAGACGATCCAGTAGAAGATCAGCCCCAGAATCATGGGGCCCGTGAGCAGGTAGGAGAGCTCGTGGGTGAGCTGTTCGAACAGGAAGTAGGTGCCGACCGGGACCAGTGCCGCGATGATGGCGGAACCGAGCGGCGGAAGCGGTTTCGGGAGCAGGCATAAAAGCGCGGCGGCGGTAATGACGCAGACGGTCAATGCAGCCTGCACCGGGGTCAATGCCTCGCCCGCGGCGTCATGAAGGCAGCGCGCCAGGAGCGCCAGGCAGACAAGGGCCATGATGGCCGCGGCGACGAGACGCGATGTGTGATTTTTACTGCTGGATGTTTCCGGCATGATTATTTCGACCGGTCCTTTTTGCAAAAAATTACGTGAGCGGGAATTATTTCCGACACACGGAAATGATTATAAACCCGGGCGGCAGAATTTGGCAAATGGTTACGCGACCGGTTTAAAAATTTGATAAACATAATGCATTGACACGCATAAAGAAGTCGGGTATCATCAGTGACACAAACAGGAGACGCAAATTACATACAGAAGTAAGTGACATATCATAGAAATGCCGCTGGAAAGACCGGAAGGAGGGACCGCATGAAACCGCGCGTGATCGGAATATATCTGATGGACAGGGAGTTTGCCCTGAAACTGGTGGATTACTGGAGCCGGAAGGCTCCGCAGTATCGATATCGGGTATACAGCAATCCGGAAAAGTTCTGTGAAGATTTGATCTCCGAGCCGGTCTATCTGCTGATCTCGGATGAAGAAGGGTATCGGCGGCTGGCGGCCAGGGAAGGCATGTTCACGCCGGACCGTGTCGGGCGGCTGGTACAGCTGTCCGAGACCGGCGCAGAGACCGGCATGCTCTGGGAAAACCGGAGGATCAGTGTGATCCGTAAGTATCAGCCTGCGGATGTACTGCTGGCGGACGCCCTGGGGATGCGGGAAAAGCTGTTCCCGCTGGTGGGGACTGCGCAGGAAGCGCTGATGATCGGAGAGCGTTCGGCCGCACTGCAGCTTTTGGAAGAGGCGGAGGAAGAACAGCAGAGATCCGGAGAGATCCCGGAAGAAGTGCCTGCGGGGCAGGCTGCACCGGAGAGCCATGTCGCTGGTTTCGGGGGCCGTGTGATCGGCGTGTTTTCACCCATTGGACGCTGCGGAAAGACCCGACTGGCGCTGGAGCTCGCCCGGCAGTGCGCTGCCGCGGCGCCGGCATTGTACCTGAGTCTGGAAATGTTCACAGATCTTTACGGGAGACTGCTGACATCGGGCGGAGAGGATATTGCGGACTTCCTGTATGCATTGATGGAGGGACGGCTGGCGGCGGAGATGCATGAAGAGATGGTCGGCTCCGGCGGCGTCGGAAACGGGAACGATGGTGCGGTCCGGTGTGTGATCGTGACTGCGGCAGCGAACCCGGAGGATGTCACGGAGATCGACGGCGGCGCACTTGCGGAGATCATCCGCCAGGCGGGGTATGCGGGTTTTGCTGCGGTCGTGATCGATGTGGGCAGCTCGTTTCCCCGGCCGCTGGAGGTGCTGGAGCTGTGTGATGTGATTTACGCTCCGGTTACGGAAAGTGAGAGTTCACGCCGAAAGTGGCGGCATTTTTCCGAATATGTCCGTAAGCGCGGGGCGCAGGACCTGGCGGAGCGGATCGTGACACTGCTTCTGCCGGATACCGGGGATGCCTATGACGGAGAGGGCGTTCCGGAGGCGAATCCGGAGCTGACGAGACAGGTCAGGAAGCTGCTATGGGAGACGTGAGAGAAAGCCGGGCAGCGCCGGGTGCGGACTGGCCTGCGGATGACCTGATCCGGGAACTCGAGGATGATGTGCTCGAGCTGGCGCGCTCTGCCGAGAGCCTGAGCGATGAAGAGACGGCAGTCCTGATCGGGCGTGTGCTGAAGATCCGGGCAAAGGTATCTTTCTATACGCTGGCGGAACGGCGCGCACTTAAGCGCCGGCTGATGTTCTCGCTGAGGGGCCTCGATATTCTCGAGATCCTTCTGGAAGATGACGCCGTGACAGAGATCATGGTTAACGGTCCCGGTCAGATCTTTTATGAGAAAGAAGGAAAGATCGAGCGCTGGGACAGGACCTTTTCGGGCGAAGAAAAGCTGTATTCCGTGATCCGGCAGATCGTCTCTGGGGTGAACCGGACGGTGAATGAGTCCACGCCGCTGGTGGATGCGCGGCTGGCGGACGGATCGCGGGTGCATGTGGCATTGCCCCCGGTGGCGCTGGACGGAGCCATTCTGACCATCCGGCGGTTCGGCAAGAAGACACTGACCATGGAGCGGCTGACGGAACTCGGTTCGGTCACGGCGGAGGCGGCCGGGGAACTGAAAAACCTGGTGCGTGCCGGGTATAACATCTTCATCAGCGGCGGCACGGACTCCGGAAAGACGACGTTTTTGAACGCGCTGTCAGAGTTTATCCCTGAGGATGCCCGCGTGATCACCATCGAAGACTCGGCGGAGCTGCGGATCCAGAACGTGCGGAACCTGGTGCGACTGGAGGCGCGGAATGCGAACCTGGAAGGGGATCTGGAGATCACCATCCGGGACCTGATCCGGGCGGCGCTGCGGATGCGCCCGGACCGGATCATCGTCGGCGAGGTGCGCGACGCGGCGGCATTGGATATGCTGCAGGCTATGAATACCGGGCATGACGGCTCCCTGTCCACCGGGCATGCGAACAGTCCGAAAGACATGATCAGCAGGCTGGAGACCATGGTGATGATGGGGAGCGACCTGCCCGCACAGGCCATCCGGGCGCAGATCGCTTCCGCACTGGATATCATGATCCATCTGGAACGGACGCAGGACGGACGGCGTCGGGTGGTATCGATCATGGAGGTCGAAGGATATGAGGAGAGAACTGATCGCGTCGGTCTCAGAACGCTTTACGAGATCGATGATACCGGAAGGCTGGCTCGAAAAGCTGAGCTTCTTCATACCGAAAAGCTCCGGAAAGGCGGATATCTATAAAGCTGCGCCGCAGGAAACGGCAGCAGCGGCCCTTCTCGGGGCAGGGATCGGAGGAGCGATCGCGTTTCTGTTTTATAACAGTCTGCTTGCATGGGTGATCCTGATCCCGGTATCGCTGTTCTTTTTCGGAGAGCGGCTGCGGGGGCTCCGCAGGCGGAAAAAGGAGGAGATGGAGCGGCAGTTTCTGGATTATCTCACGGCATTTGCGGGCACTCTGAAAGCCGGGTATTCCGCAGAGCGGGCCATCCGGGAGGCTGCAGGGCAAATGGAGATCTTATATGGGAAGACTGCATTGATCACCGTGGAGATGGGAAGACTCTGTGCACAGATGGAGATGAACCGGAGTCCGGCGGAACTTTTGGCGGAGTTTGCGGAACGCAGTGAGCTGGAGGACGCGGATGTGTTTGCCGAAGTGTTCCGGATCATATCCCGGTCGGGCGGTGACATGATCTCCATCGTGGGAAATACGGCCGACATGATTGGCGAGAAGCTGCGGACACAGGAAGATATCCGGGCTGCGGTGCGCGGCCGGCAGATCGAGCAGACGGTCATGAATCTGATGCCGCTCGCCATCCTCACTTATATGCGCGTGGTCTCGCCGGGATTGCTGGAAGGCGTTTACGGGAGACTGCCGGGTATCATTCTGATGACGGGCGCGCTCGGGATCTATGCGGCGGCGTTCGTTCTGGGCCGGAAGATGAGCCGAATTGAAGTATAGGGGGACAGCATGATCATTTCTCTGGTCTGTCTGGCGGGGGCGGCGGCCGTGGCCGTGTTCCTGTTCCGGGCTAAGGAGGCAGGAACTTTTCGACGCAGCGATGTACCCGAGAGATTTCGGAGCCTGTGGCTGTTCTGGCGAGCCGGAGATCTGCTGGCAGAGCGCGTTTCACGGCTGCGGCGGCGGATGCACACTGCCGGGCACGGGAAGTATGAGCGGATCTGCGCAGAGCTTTACGTCTCCGAACCTGGAGCGGACACGCTGCGGCGGCTGGAAGCCGGAAGGTACGGGATCGCGCTTTTGATCCTGCTCATGGCACTGCTGCTGGGACTGGTTGCGGGACTGGCCGGGCGGGACAGAACCGAAGTGACTTCCCTGCGGCGAAACGCTGCGGGCGGAGGGAGCACCGCCTATGACCTGCAGGTGCGCGGACTCGCGGAAGAGGAGGTTCCGCTGACCGTGATCGTGGAAGAACAGCGGTATGCGGACACCGGGGAGCTGTTTGAGGCGGCTTATGCCGAGGCGCGGGAGAAGCTGTTCGCACCGGGCGATGACGCAGACGCCGTGAGGCAGGACCTGAATTTCAGCACGCGTCTTTGTGGAGGACTGGTGCGCGCGTCGTGGGAGAGCGGGACGCCGGAGCTGGTGAGTTATGACGGTACATTGAACACCGAAGGACTGACGGAAGAAGGAGCACTCGCAGAGCTGCTTTTGACGCTCCGTTATGAGGAGGAAGAACAGACCTATGCATTCTCCGTGAGGGTTTGTCCGCCGATCCTCTCAGAAGAAGAGGCACAGGTACAGGCACTGGCGGAGGAGATCGCGGAACGGGAGTCTGCGGGCAGAGAGTCAGACCGCGTGGAGCTTCCGTCCGAGGTGGACGGACATGCGGTTGCATATGTTCCGGTACAGGATGGGACATCCCCGCTGCAGGTCGTCATGATCGGGATCATCGGCGCTGTGCTTTGGTTCTTTCTCTCATTCCGGAAACTGGAAGACCGTGCACGGGATCGCACAGAACAGATGCGCCGGGATTATCCGGAGGTGATCCTGAAGCTGGCCATACTGCTGCGGGCCGGGCTGACCGTGCGGGGCGCCTGGGAGCGGATCGTCCAGGGGTACCGGGCGCGGAGAACCGCCGAAAAAAGATATATCTACGAGGAAATGCAGCAGACGGTCATCCGGATCATGAGTGGCCGGCTTGAGACGGACGCTTATCTGGAATTCGGTCGGAGGACGCATCTGCATTGCTATCTGAAACTGAGCAGCCTGCTGGAGCAGAACCTGCGGAAAGGCGGGAAAAACCTGGTGCGGCTGCTGGAAACGGAGTCGGATAAGGCCTGGCATGAGAGGAGGAATACGGCCCTGAAGAAGGGTGAGGAGGCCGGAACAAAACTGGTATTGCCAATGATGCTGAACATGGTGGTCGTGATGATGGTGATCATGATCCCGGCGATGCTCAGCTTCTATTGAGAAAATACAGACGCGAAACATGGAAAAAACGGACGGAAAGAAAAGGAGGAAAGCCATGGAAATGCGAATTCAGAACAACTTCATAACGGGATTGCGGGACAGGGCCGACAGCATGCTGCTGAACATCCGGAGCCGCGCGCGGGGAGCTGCGCTGGCGCTTCAGACCGGAGAGCTGCTGCGCCCCAGATCCGGCGCGGGAGTCGTAGAACTGGTACTGATCATCGTGGTGCTGATCTCGCTGGTGCTGATCTTCAAGAGCCAGTTGACCTCGCTGATGCGTACGATCTTTGCGCAGATCGACAGCTCCGCGACATCCGTCTTCTGAGGCCTGGGGAGCCCATGAACCGGGTCTCGTCCATGAGCCAAAGCCCGTTCATGAACCGGAATTCATTCGGAATGTATCTCTGCGGTCAGATGGTGCGGCCCGACTGCAGCACCGAAGGATCGCGTCCTGCCTGCAGCGGAGGGAGACGGCGGGGAGAGATCGCGGTCTTTACGGTCATGATCCTGGCGATGGCCGCGACGCTTCTGTTCACGGCCATCGAGGGCGCCCGTATCGCGGCGAGCGGGTTTTACCTGCAGATGGCAGCGGATGCTGCAGCAGAGTCGTGCTTCGGGGAGTATTATCTGCCGCTCTGGGATCATTACAGGCTCCTTTTCCTCTACGAAGATATTCCTTTGGAGGAGCGCATGGAGGATCAGCTGGAGCTTTACGCGGACGCAGCCGCACACGGGTTCGGCGTGAGCTTTCTCGGGTTTCGGGAGCCGCATGCGGAAGCATACTCCGCATATATGACGGATGCGTCGGGCCAGGCGTTTTATGAGGAGGCCGTCGATCATGCCGTCATACACCTTCCGGCGGAAGCGCTGGATCTGCTCTCCGCACAGGCGGATCTGTTTCATGACATTCAGGATGTCACGGACGTGATGGGCGACCTGGGGAACTGGTCCTCGGATGTGCTGGCAGAAGTGGATCAGGCAACGGCTGCGGCAGCCGCAGCGGGTGGAGCTGACGGCGCGGAGAGCGATGGCGGAGGCGGAACCGGCTTTACGGGCATCTCCGGAGGCCTGGTTGCCCGCGCCGAGGCCATTGAAAGCGAGCTGCATGAAGTCACGGCGCGGTTTTCCGTGGAAGATGCGCTCCCGCAGGCACAGCCGGTCGATGAACGAACGGCAGGCGGAGACACTGCGAGCTTTCCGGTCTATACACTGGCCGGCATGGCAGAAAGCGCATTTCTCTCCTATATGACCGGGGGTGGAGTCATTTCAGAATCCGTGGTGCCGGAAGGGGCAGCGGTCTCTGCAGAGATCGCAGGAGGAGCGGACGCCTCCTTGCAGGATGAAGATGCCTCTGCAGGAAGCCCGCTCTCGAGAACGGCAGGTTTCTTCCTGTTTCGGGAGTATCTGCTGGATCAGTTTTCCGGTTACAGTGCCGTTCGCGAAGACCATGCCCTTTCCTATGAGTGGGAGTATCTGCTCGGAGGAAAAAGTTCAGACCGCGCGAACCTGTTTTATACGGTGAACCGTCTACTGATGCTGCGCAGCGGTATTGATTTCCTTCAGAACCTGACGAATGAGGAGCGGAAAGCGGAAGCGTTTGCCCTGGCGGCAGTCATTGCCGGCGTGACCGGGGTACCTGAGGCGGTGCAGCTCATTCAGCTGGCGATCCTTGCGGTCTGGTCGGCGAATGAAGCGGTGGCGGAGGTGAAATCGCTGCTGGCAGGAGGAGAAGTCCCCTTACTGAAGATGTCAGGATCCGGGTATCTGAACCTGGATTACCGGGGATATGTCCGGCTGCTGTTGTACATGAAAAGAACTGAGACGCTGCAGGGCAGAGGACTGGACGTGATACAGACGGACATGATGCGGCGGGTTTCGACCTTTGATGTGCGCAGGTGCATCTATTCGTCCGAGATCCGGGTGACCGCACAGAGCGGAGCAGTCTTCACACGCGTTTTTGCGGTCGGGGGATCGCGCATGTTCCGAGGAACCGAATTGTTCGCAGATTGTGGAAATTCCTACGCAGTCGAACGACTCGGGTAAACACAAAAGTTATGGAAAGGAGGGGGCGGGATGCCTTTTTCACAGAAGAACATCTCCGGGAGCCGGACGGCGTCTGTGCAGATCGAGTTCCGTCGGGCCTTCGCGCCTGAAAAAACGCCATCACCTCCCCGCTTAAAAAGAACGCCTCACTACAAAAATAGAATAGTGCATATCCCTGCCGATATGTTTGGGAGGCGGGACCGATCCGGTACGGGACGCCGGTGTGACCGTCATTCTTTGATGAAGAAGGCGTCCCGCCCTCTCCTTTCCAAAGCAGTCCGGTGCGGAAGCGTTACCGTGGAGGCTGCGTTCGTGCTGCCGCTCGCATTGTTCTTTGTGTTGACATTTTTCTCGTTTTTTTCGATCCTGCGGATTCAGATCGAGGTGCAGAAGATCATGGAACGGACGATGGAGCAGGTCTCGGTTCTGGCGGCCTCCGGTGCCGCTGAAACGGTCATGGGTGCAGTGAGCGGATCCGGGGTCGGTACGCAGAGTCAGCCGGATGCCTCCGGCAGAGCTGGAACTGCTTTGAATCTGGGCATGCTGGAAGCCGGGGTGCGTCTGGGCATGGCCGACATGGAAGATGTGAGCGGCGTGACGCTTCTGGGAACGGATCTGGACGCGGAAAACGGAACTGCGAAGCTGGTCGTGACCTACGGCGTGCAGATCCGGACGGCATTTTTTCATCTCCCGACGGTGCGGCTTACGCAGGTCAGCTATCGGCGCCTCTGGACGGGAACAGATGCAGCGGGAGCGGATGGCAGAGACGGGCAGATCGTCTATGTTACGGAGTATGGAAGGGTATATCATCTGAGCCGTAATTGCAGGCATCTGATCCAGCGGACAGAGATCATGACCTGGGAACAGATGCAGGCTGCCAGATCACTGGACGGTGCCATCTATTATGCCTGTCATGCGTGCCATCCCACAAGGGCGGACGGCCGGTTTTTCGTGGCGGCATACGGAAATCGATATCATTCGACCCTGAGCTGTCCGCAGCTGCGGATCACCGTGCGGGCCGTAACGCTGGATGAGGTCGGAGATCTGCCCTGCTGCGCGACTTGTGCAGCGGGAGGCTGAAACTATGCTGCAGGAAAGGAGGGCGCATTATGGAGAAACTGAATTGGATCTCTTACTTTCTGTTGGGCGGATGCCTCGCCGTCTCTGCCTGGACGGATGCGCGGACGCGAACGATCTCGGTGAAAGTCTGTCTGGCGTTCGCGGCCGCCGGCG
>CAYLPO010000037.1:0-10033 GCA_964385575.1 uncultured Lachnospiraceae bacterium
CGCCTCATCGACCGTGACCGGCCCGGGCTGGCGAAAATAGAGGTCCCAGGCATTGGTCTCCGGATCCGACGTGTACTGCGTCTGCCGTACGCGTACGACCGGGATCCATCCCCGCTCCTCCGCGAGAATCGTGTAGGTATGTGCGGCCTTGACGATATCGCCGAAACCGCCCAATGTAATGCGCAGATCGATCAGAAAGACCGTTTTCCCGGGGTTTTTCGGGCCGTAATGTCTGTGCTGCCTGGCCCAGCAGAGACTGCTCAGTACATTCCGGCAGTCAAAATGCGATTCCTGTTCCGCGCCCGGTCCCAGCGCCGGGGGTTCCGCCGTCACGAGCAGGCATTTGCGCCCTTCCAGAAAACGGATCTCTTCTTCCGTGAAACGATAAACGCCCGCCTCTTCGCTTTCCTCCTCCGAAGCGCCCTCGGCTTCCGCCGGGCCGGGAATAACAGCGACGCTGCCGGGCGAAAAGATCCAGCCCGCACGCGGGTCGCGGAACAGGAGCGGACGTCCCGGGCGGACAGCCCGCAGCAGGCGGGCGACCTCAAACGTATATTCATTCAGTTCCGTAAAGACGTATGCCTGATATGCGTCGACCAGCGTCATGTCCAGCCTCGGAAACTCTTCGACCAGATCGCAGCCGTAAAAATTCATGTTCGCCGGCACCATCTGCTGTATCTGCCGTCTGTCCGAAACCGGAAACGCGTCCTTCACCCGCTCCAGCCGGAAACACGTTCCGTTCCGCGGGTTTTTCGTATACAGGACCGCTTTTTTATCTGTTTTAAGGATCTTTCGGGCTTCGGCAAATATGGTCTCGTCCGCGTTCAGGAAGATGCCCTGCTCATCCGCATCACACGCTTTCAGTCGTATCACGTCGATGTCCTTCCCTTTGCCGTAAAACAAACGCCGGCCGCTGATGCGGCCGGCGTTCTATACTGCTTCTTTCGATCCCGAAACATCCATAACGCCTCGTTTCGGGACCCGCGTCAGCCTGTGACTGAAATTACTCCATGACCACGATGGGCTTAACGACCTTGCCGTCCAGGGAATCCTGGAACGCCTGCTCGATATCCTCGAACCTATACAGCTTGCAGAGTTTATCGAACGGGAAGCGGCCCTGCTTGTAGTAGTCGACCATCTTCGGGATGAAGGACTTGCAGACGGCGTCACCCTCGGTGGAGCCCAGGATGGTGCGGCCGGGGCCCATCATCTCCTGCTCGATCTCGATGTCCAGGGTATCCGGAGACATCGCGACGGTGCAGATCTTCGCGTAAGCGCTGGAAGCGTTGATCGCCTGCTTAATGATGAAGGCCTTTCCGGAGGTGTCGAACGCGTACTTCACGCCCTTGCCGCCGGTGATGGCACGGATCGCCTCGACCGGGTCGCACTCCTTCGAGTTCACGACGTCCGTCGCGCCCATCTCGAGAGCCAGATCCAGCTTCGACTGATGACGGCCGACCGCGATGATGCGCTGGCAGCCGACGATACGCGCAGCCATGATGGCCGCCAGGCCGACGCCGCCCACGCCGAACACGGCGATGGTGTCACCGAAACCGGCCTTGAACACGTTCACGACCGAACCGAAGCCGGTCAGGAAGCCGCAGCCCAGGGGGCCCATCAGTCTCAGATCGACGTCGGGATCCACCACGGCGACCTGTCTCTGATTCGCGACAGCGTAGGTCGCGAACGAGGACTGACCGAAGAACACGGACAGGTCGGAACCGTCCTTCTTATGCAGGCGGGTGGTTCCATCCGTCAGTCTGCCGAGGAAGTTCAGCGGGAACCATGTATCGCAGCGTGCGGGATGCCCCTCAAGGCAGTTATCGCACTGTCCGCAGTGCTGGTAGGAAAGAACGACATGGTCGCCCGGCTTGATGCCCTGAACCATCGGGCCGACCTTCTCGACAATGCCGGCGCCCTCATGTCCCAGGACACCCGGGATGGGCCATGGTGCCATCTGGTCACGTCCGCCCAGGTCGGTGTGGCAGCAACCGCTCGCTACGATCTTAACCAGTACTTCATCAGCCTTCGGCTCGTCCAGCTCGATCTCCTCGAACTCGAACTTGCCGGCTTCGTTCGTGACAGCAGCTTTGATCAGCATAGAATATTCCTCCTTCATTTCATGTAACGTTATCTCGATCGGACGCCAAAATGTCCGATGTTGCCTACTCTCATTTTTAACACGATTCGGCACTTTTTACAACTAATATCCGATCCCGCGGTCCACCACATGCTCCAGCGGCTCGCCTGCCAGATACCGGCGCAGGTTCCCGTCAAAGATGTCCAGAACGCGCTCATAGGTCAGCGGGGCATTGAACCGGCCCGAGATGTGCGGAGTAATGTAGACGTGCTCCATATCCCACAGCGGATGGTCTGCCGGAAGCGGTTCCGGATCCGTCACATCCAGGCATACGCCCGCGAAATGTCCTTCCGCAGCCGCGCGCGCCAGGTCGTCCGTGACGATGGCACTTCCGCGGCCGACATTGACCAGGATGGCGCCCGGGCGGATCTTCTTCAGCCGCGCATAGTCGAACAGCCCCGCGGTCTCGCCGGTTTCGGGCAAGGACAGCCCCACCACATCCGCCTCGGGAAGGATCCGGTCCATGTCTGCGGGGGTGAACATCCGCTCAACGTAATCCGGCTTCTCATGTACGCTTCGGCGCACGCCGTATACCGTGGCTCCGAGCGCATGCATCTTCCGGGCGAACGATGATCCGATGTCTCCCATGCCGACCGATACGACTTTGCAGCCCTCCACAGTTTTCACGCCGCCCAGGTTCCGAAACTCGCGGCGCTCCTGCAGAGGCATGTAATTTGCCAGATTCTTCATGACCATCAGGACGCAGCCGATCATGTGCTCGCTGATCGCGGTGCCGTAGGCGCCCGAGGCGTTCGTCAGGACCACATCCGGCGCCAGCCCGCTCTCCGGGCCGTAGGTGTTCGCGCCGGCGCTGTCGAGCTGCAGCCAGCGAAGCTGTTCGCAGACCGCGAGGCGCTCCGGCGGCAGGTTTCCCAGGATCAGTTCCGCGTCCCGGAGGTCGTCGTCCGTGACGGCTTCGCGATCGAGGAAGCGGAGTTCACAGGAGTCCCCGGAGCCGGCATTGTTCAAAGCAGGACCGGCTTGGCCCAGGATCTCCGTAAACCGCGCGCGGCGGTCCTCCGGAATGGGAGTTACGAATAAAAACTTTCTCATAGATACCTCCTGCCGCAGCGCTGCCTGCTCAATCCGCCGTGAACAGCTTCCCGGTGTGGTCCGCCTTCACTTCCCGCCCGGGCGGGCATGTGAAGAAATATTCCTCATCCCAGTCGGCGGCGGCCAGCTTCTGCAGAAATCCCCCGTCCCCGGGCAGTTCCTCGTACCGCCAGCCCATCGTCTCCGCGTCGCGGCGGACCTTCGCGCGGTCCTCCTCGCTGTCGCCGAGCGGCGAGAGAATGTAGGCCGCACGCGTGTAGTTTTTGACCCAGGACTGCTCCGCCTCGCACAGATAGTCTACAAGTTCCTCGTCCTCGTACGTCTCCATGAACTTCTGCCGCTGGCGCTCGAAAAAATCCGGGCCGGGCAGGTCGCTCTGTTCCACCCAGCCGCGCGCATACCAGAACGTACCGGTCACCTTCCGGAACTCCTCCAGATAGCGGGCGCGCGACCCCAGAAACAGCGAAATGCAGTCGTCGCAGCGCGGGATCACCAGCGGCAGCGTCTGCGTCTTCAGGCCGACCGTCCCGTTCGAGCAGAGCCCGTAGCCGAGCACGATCGCATCAAAGCGCAGGTGCTCCGGGGCGCGGGCGTTGATCTCCTCGACCTCGTCGATGGCAGCCTGTACGGACGCCGCGAGCTGTTCTGGCGTGTCATGCAGGCCCTGCGGCATCCAGAACGGTCGAAACACGTGTTCACTTTTCGCCATGAGCGCGCTGACTTCGCGGAACATGACCATGCAGCCGATAAACGCGATACGCAAGGGTGCCTCCTCTGATCTCGGTAACTTTTTGCCGGAATGCACGCACAAGCGATGCCTATGCGTGCAATGTTCGATGTACTGTTCGCACGAAGATGATACTTCATTTTGTATGATTTCGGCAAGATGCAGGAACGCGCTGCTTAAGGGAACACCCAGTACTGCTTGCATGTCCCCATGACCAGCTCCGCGTCATAGGCGCCGGTATGTTCGTGGCGGCCCGGATCATTGACCAGGATCTTCCCGTCTTCCGAAAGTCCGCACAGCACAATATAGTGCCCGCAGACCGGCGCGAAGAACGTCTCCTTCAGCATCGACGCGATGAGAAAGATCATCATTCTGCGTTCCTTCTGTCATGAAGCAAAATACTGTGTTCTATGACAGTATATCCCGACAGAACATTTCCGACAATGGACAGCGCGGCATCCTATAACAGCTCCCGCAGCATCTGTTCCCGCCGCTCCAGAAACATCTTCGTGACCTGATAGCTCTGGGTCTCCTCGTACGCGCATGGGTGGATCTGCCCGTCGTCGAACGACAGGATCCGCGCGCCCGGCAGCCCCAGCAGGATCGGTGAATGCGTCGCGATCACAAACTGCGCGCCCGCGTCCGTGCAGCGCCGGATCTCCGCCATCAGTGAGAGTTGCCGCTGCGGCGACAGCGCGGCCTCCGGTTCATCCAGCAGATACAGGCCGTTCCCCCGGAAATTCTGCTGTACCAGCGCCAGAAAGCTCTCCCCGTGCGACTTGAAGTGGAACTCCTGCGGCACGCCGCCCGGCCCGCGGCTGTAGTCTTCCTCCTTCGTCGCGACATTATAAAAGCTCTCCGCGCGCAGGAAATACCCGCCCGCAGCCCGCCTGGCCCCGCGGATCAGCCGCACCGCGCCGCACAGTTCCGAGTGCGAGTCATAGGTCGAAAAGCGGTAGTTCTTCGTGCCGCCTTCCGGGTTGAACCCCCAGGCGACCGCGGCCGCCTCGAGCAAGGTCGATTTCCCGCTCCCGTTCTCTCCCACGAAAAAGGTCACGGGCGCGTCAAAGTGCAGCTCCTCCAGCCCAGACAATGCCGGGATGCTCCGAAGGTAGCTGCGCTCGCCGATCCGCTGCCAGTCAATGAGAAGACCGCGGAGAAACAGATTATTCACGCTGCACCTCCCCATCAGCAAAACGGCAGGTCCAGCCCTTCCGTCGCGGTCACATCGTTCTCATCGATCACGCAGACCGCGCCCTGCGGGATCTTAAAGACCACGGCGGCCCCGGCCTTATCGCCGATCTTGTCATAGATACGGCCGGCACTCATGCACTCACCCACGACGGTGCGGAAACTGTTCGCCACATAGCCGATCTGCCCCAGGCCTTCCACGCTGACCTTGATGGCCTCCGTGTCGTATTCGTTATCTTTTTCTTTCTCCAGGCGCACCCTCATGCCGGGCTCCAGGAATTCATTTCCGAACCGGTAATTCATGCCGCTGATATTAAAATACAGTTTCTTCATATCCGGACCTCCTCTTTCGGATTTTTCTTTCAGACCTCTTCTCTCTTACTCAGCACTCAATGCGTGAACATCATCACCAGGGCCACGGCCATGACGGCAAATGTGATGATCGCTGCCAGATGCATCGTCTTCATAAAGCGCTCCTTTCCGCGGGGCGTCCGCCTCGTCTCTTCGCGATCCAACAGGTCCTTACCGCAGCCCGAACCACAGCATGCTTCCGAACACCGACGTTCCCAGCACCAGTACCAGTGCGCATTCCTGCACGGTCCTTTTGATCTGCGTTTTCATTTTCTTACTCATGATCCTGCTCCTTTTCCGGGCAGTCCGCCCTTCATCTGCCCCCAGTATCCCAAAAAAGGTGTCCCAAAATCACCCCTGCCGGAAAGCGCACAAAAAAAAGCGCCTGTCAAACCTGACAGGCACTGAGGCATTCCGGGACAGCCGGTTCTCTCATGTTTTCATATCATCCGACGATCCTTACACGTCTTCCTCGCCGATCTCCTTCGCCAGCTCCTGAAGCCCTGCTTCGAACGCCTTCTCGTCAAAATCTACTTCCTGCACCCACTGCACGAAGCCTCGCATGACTTTCAGCATATCGCCGTCATCCTCTTCGTCTTCGGGGGTGATGTTCTCCAGCTTCTCTCTGTCATCCATGGGGGGTATCCTCCTTCCTGTGTCCGGTCAAGCTCCAACCGGGCGATTTTGTAGGATTATACTACAGATCCGGCAGATCCTTCAACTGCTCAGTGAAACATCTCAAAGAACGCTCCCAACGGACGGGTATTGGTCTCTGCCTCCAGCCGGACGGCCTGTTCGACCTCATCCGTGATGATGCCGTCAGCGCCCTCTTCCATAAATGTACGCTGCTCCGCCTCGTCATTGACCGTCCAGACCAAAATCCGTTTTCCTTCTTCGTGTACCTGATCAATGACCTCCTGCGTCACATTCGTCCGTTTCACCCCGACGTAATCGCAGCTGCGCTGGGCCGCATCCTCATCATACGCAAATGTCAGGTAACAGGTCGGCATCCAGGGATAAGTCTCCCCGATATAATCTACCAGCTCGCCCAGAAACGAGATCAGGATGCAGCGGTCCTCCACGCCGAATTCGCGGATCATGGCCATCACGTCGTCCGCCATCTGCCGGTCGGCGGTATCTCCTTTCAGCTCGATCAGCAGGATCATGTTTCTGTTCACCGCCCCCAGCAATTCCTGCAGCGTCGGTACCGGTTCTCCTCCCACCTGCAATGCGCGGATCTCATCCAGCGTCATCTCATCCACATGGCGGTCCACGCCGGCGACCCGTTCGAAGGTCGCATCGTGATTCAGGATATAGGCACCATCCGCAGTCCGCTGGACGTCGACCTCGCAGGCGACCGTTCCAATGGCTTCCGCCGCCCGAAGCCCAGCCAGGGTATTCTCAGGCGCCGCGCTGCCTCCTGCCCTGTGTGAGACGATTGCGGTCCCGCGCGCTTCGGAAAACGCGTGGCTGACGTATGTGTTCAAATGGACCGACACCATGGCAGACAATGTCACCGCCCCAGCCACGGCAGCCGCCAGGATCCGGCGTACAGGAAGTTTTCGTGTCCGCTTTTTCGATGCTCTCATCATAACAATGCCCCCTCGAAAAAACTGTTTTGAACACAAAAGGATACCTGCACCTTTCAGCGCATGTATCCTTCTCCTTCCTTCCAAAAAGATTATACCACAGTCATCTGGGAAATGTCCCTGCCAATTTGATTGGAATCTCAGATCATTTCCGGCGATCCTGCTCTGCCTTCTTACTCCCGCGGCCGTCCCGGGGTTCCTACTCCCGCGGAATATGCTCCGCCGGCCGCACCAGCTTCATCTTCAGCGCTCCCGTCGGACACTTCACCGTGCACACCCCGCAGCCGTGGCAGGCGTCCGCATTGACCTGCGCCTTTCCGTCCACGACCCGCACCGAGGTATGAAACATGCAGGCGCGCTCGCAGGTCCCGCAGCCTGCGCAGGCGTCCGGCTTCGCCAGATACGCCGTAAAGCGGCTCTTTGCGAAACAGCCTTCCCGGCCGGCGTCATAAGCCATCCGCATGCCGCAGGTGCAGTCGTCTCCGCAGTTGCACATGACGCGCATGAGGCGGGAATTGTTCGTCGTGTAATAGGTGCCGTTGCTTTCAATATGCTCGATCTTCGCCAGCAGCTCCTCGCGCGTCGGCACATACGCCCCGTACACGGAGGCAAAATATTTCGCACGCGGCCCCACGATGATGCACAGCCCGTCCTTCGGATCCGCAGTCTCGCCGGTCTCCCCGCGGAACATCTCCGGATGATACTCCCCGGTCTGCGCGACCGAGGTCAGCGCCCGGCACGGGCACCGCGTGAAGGCGACCTCGTCCGGCCAGCAGTCCAGCAGCATCTGCGGCATGTTCTCGCACGGCATGACTCCGGGCAATGTCTTCACTGCCCTCCACTTCGGGATGATTCGGAAGGTCCCGTCCGGGTTCGAACGCTCCGGCACATAGGAATCCCAGGCCAAGATCAGGCGCGCCAGGGTCTGTCCGTTCTCCTCATCGAAACGCGCCTGGGCGAAGACGTAGTCGCGCAGGAAGGCGTTGACCCGGATGGCGTCATAGCCCGTCTGCGTCTTCAGAATCTTCCCGCGGACCGCGAGGCCCATGAGCATTTCCTCCGCCTCGTCCGCAGAGATCCCCAGGGTCTCCGCGACCTGTTCCGCCGTCCCGGGCAATGCGCAGGCAGCCCTCGCTTCCTGCAGCGTAAACAGCTTTTTCATCACGTAGGGCGCGAGCTCCGGCCGCCCCTGCGGAAAAGCTTCCGCCAGGCGCAGGTATTCCGGCTCGAGCTCGGGCAGCGCCCTGCCCCACAGCTCCTCGATCTCTTCTCTCGTCAATGCCTTCGTCGGTTCCATACGCACTCCCTTCCGTATGTGCCGATGCCCAATACACCGCTGCGGCCTGCCAGCCGCATTACGCCCCCGGATGCTCCATCTCATTTTCATCCAGCAGCAGCACGAGCATATCCCGGATCCGCCGGAACGTTTCGTCCGTTTCCGCGAGCGGCGTCCCGGTCAGCGCGTGCATTGAGACATCCTTCCCCAGCGGCAGATAGCCCAGATACCGGATGTCCCGCTCCGCAAGCAGCTCCAGCAGCGCCTCGCCGATCTCCTCCGAGGGGACCTTGTTCGCGATCACGCGTACCCGCGCGATCCCGACGCCCTCGGCCATGTAGCGCACCTTCTCCGCGACTTCGACCGAGTCCATGGACGGTTCCGCCACGGCAATGACGGTGTCCGCCCCGCGCTCAACGCCCCTTCCGAAGCTCTCGACGCCGGCCTCGACATCCACGATCACGATCTCCCGCTCCGAAAGCTGCAGGTTCAGCATGAGTTCGCGGGCCAGCAGCCCGAACTTGCAGGCGCAGCCCTGGAACGGATCCTCGATCTTCCCGACTGTGACCAGCGCGATCTGTCCGTCTTCCGAAAACGAGATGAACTCCGCCGGGATCTCATCGATGGTCATCACATCGCGGATCCAGTCCCCGCACTCGACCGGATCATACCGGTCATCCACGCTGCGCAGACACTTTTCCGGCGGCGTCAGCCCCAGCGCACGCGCCAGCGTCGGGTTCGACTCGTCCGTGTCCAGTACCAGCACGCGGTAGCCGAAGCCCGCGAGCACGCGCGCGAATGTGGCCGTGAGCAGGCTTTTCCCCACGCCGCCCTTGCCGCAGACCGCCATCTTCCGGATGACCGCCGGCCGCGGGGCATGCTCCTTCAGATACGCCCGCAGCTTCTCCGCCGCCGCAGCGAATTCCGCCTTCTCCTTCGCGCTGCACAGTCCGCAGCCGATACACCCTTCCGTCCCGGGCGCCATCGCACCTAACGGACAATGAAAGCCTCCCATGATCTCCTCCAGAATCAAAAGGACCGGGAAAGCTCCCCGGTCCTCTCAAAAAATCTCCGAAATTACTTGCTGATCGAGTCCAGCGTCTCGAACGCCGCCAGCTCCGGATGCTCGGTGTGCAGCTTCGAATAGCTCTCATAGCTCTTCGGCTTATGCTCCTGGCTGGCCCAGACTTCATCGGCCACAGGCGCCCACTCGGCGGCATAATCGTCGCACTTCGAGCACAGATGCTCCACGCTCTCCTCGGACTCCTCGTTCGTGCCGTAGGCGCCGGTCTCGTTCACGATCTGGCGCAGCAGCTGCGGGTTCTCGAGCATCGGGCACGGACGCAGGTGGTTGCGGTTGAAGGGCTGTCCCTCGTGATACTTCTTGAACAGCGGGCTCTGCAGGCACTCCAGAATGGACTTCTCGTGGATGTTCGAATCCGAGAAGTGGATGAACACGCAGGGCTCCGCGTCGCCGCGGGAATTGATGTGGAAGTAGTTTCTTCCGCCGGCAATGCAGCCGCCCACGAACTCGCCGTCGTTCTGGAAGTCCATGGGGAAGAAGTCGATGTCGCACTCAGGGCTTCTGATGTAGCGGATGGCATCGATCATCTTTCTGCGCTGCTCCACGGTGGGCATCAGCTCCGGAACCGCGTTGTTTCCGACAGGCATGAAGTGGAAATAGAAGCCGTAGCGCGCGCCCTTCG
>CAYLPO010000038.1:0-9894 GCA_964385575.1 uncultured Lachnospiraceae bacterium
TGAAACGTTTGAAGACTCTGGTCATCATCAGGCCCAGGATCAGGGCGATGGCGACCGAAAGCAATGTAGCCATATGGCAAGTTCCCCCTTAATTATGCTCCGCGCACAGCGCCGCGTACCGGGCCGCGCCCACCGCGGCGTCCTCGGTCCAGGCCGAGAGCACGGTCTTCTTTCCGAACAGGTCCTCCGTGATCTGAAGCAGGACCGGGTTTTTCCGCGCGGCATTCCCGGTCATGATCACACGGCCGGTCTCCTCGCGGACTTCACGCGGCATCAGACAGTAAAAGTCATACAGTTCCTTCACGATCCCGTAATAGAAGCCGGCGCACAGCGGTCCGAACCCCAGGTTCTCGGTGCTCAGTCCCTGCACGCTCCCGCGCAGGCCCGGCTCCGTCCGGGTCCCCGAAAACCGCGTGTCGACCTTCCGGATCCTCCCTTCCGAGTAGGCCGTCCTGGCCATCCGCTCCATGGTCACATACATGTCCTCTTCCGTGACCGTGCTCTTCGGATCACTCATGCGGATGATCTCCAGCAGGACCGAATTCAGCGCCTTCAGCACGCTGCCGCCTGCCAGTGCCGCGCCCGTGACCAGGTAGCGGTCACCCATGTAAGGCCGCAGATCCAGCTCCCGGTCGATCCCGACCGAGTGCCCGTGCGTATCCAGCACGCCGCTGATCTGGGCGGATGTGCCGATGTTGATCAGGATGTCCCCGGGCTGCCCCGCCGCTCCGATGAAGCCGGCCTGATTATCTCCGGTGGAATAATAGACCTCTTTCCCGTCCGGCGTGTGCCCCGCAAGCGCGTATTCGCCCACGCGCGGAAGAATAACATCTGTTATGTCCAGAATATCCAGCGCGATCTCGTCGAAACAACCCTCATAAATGCTGTAAAGCCCGAACGATGCCGCCGTGGCCGGATGCATGACCGGCCGCACCGCGTCGCCGTCCACGAGGTATTCCTTCTCCAGGTCACCGCCCTCGCAGATCTTCATGGCGCAGTAGTCACCGGCCGTGACCATCTTCCACACGCCGTCCGGCACCAGGCCGTTCCGAATGTTATAGCGGTGGGTGGCCAGCGCATAGCCCGTGGCCGTGGGATACCCGGTCAGCTCGCTGATGCGCTCCGCCAGGCTGACATTGCCCGTCAGCGAAGACGTCTCGATGGGCTGATCCGCGCGCTTGTCCTCCCAGGTAAAGAGCGGGCTTAAAGGGCGGCCGTTTCGGTCAATGTAGAGCATCCCGTGCATCTGCGTCGAAAACGCGATGACCTCGGCACCGGACACCTGCTCTTCCAGCTCCGCGAGGATCTTCTTCACGGCGCTTAAAAGCACCTCCGGCGACTGCTCGGCGCCGCCCGGCGTATCCGTGTACAGATACGGGCTGCCGGGCACCGTGACCGATGCGCGTACTTCTTTCGTTTCCGTGTCATAGACCACGCCGCTGACCGTACTGGTCCCGACGTCGATACCGATGGTAAGCATGCGTTTCCTCCGGGTTCCGCGCTCGTACAGGCCGCGGGAAATGCAGTTGCCCGCCGGAGCATTTTCAGGCCGGGCACAATTTATATATTATAATGCGCTTCCCCTGGAAATTCCACTGGAAAGCGCCATTCTTCTCATTTTCCTGTTGTCACCGATTCAAATCCCCGCCGTCTCCGGATACACCTCCTGCATAAACGCCTCCTTCCCGGACAACGCCGCTTCCAGCCGACCGAACCGTACCAGCGCCGCATAGATTGCCAGCGCTTCCGCCTGGCAGCTGACCTGCCTCGCCGGGTTGAACGTGATATCCGTGAACGCATCATAGCCCGCGGCCTCATCCGCCAGTTTCGGGTGCAGCGCGAGAGCGTTGATATACAGCCAGTTATAAAAGTAGGACTTCGGCTCGGTCGGGAAATCGCGGCCCATCAACGAAAACCCGACGATCTCTCCGCCCGCCTTCAGCCGCGGGTCGCGCTTGGCCTCCAGCGGGGGCAATGCCAGAAGATCCGGATAAGGCCCGCCGTGCTCGAAGACTTTCGACGCCTGATATGCGGACTCCACGGAGAATGTCTGCTTCGCGGTGCGGATGGTCAGACGGAAGGCGCTCAACTTCTGCCCCAGCTCGCTCTCCGACTTGCTCGAAGCTTCCAGGATCTTAAGCCCGGGATGTTCCGCCAAAAACGCTTCGTGCAACCCCGCGATGTTCTTCCGGTACTGCGTAATTGCAAAGCCGCCGTTCCAGGTGAATTCCGGTTCCGCAACCCGGATAAGCGGGCATTCGGGGATCCGGTCTCCTGCCGGAATCGCCGCGCCTGCAATCCCGGGCAATGCGGCATTGCCCTCATGCGGCACATACCACACAGGTCGTCTGGCCATGTGTCACCTCCAATCCTTCCAGTCATCGCGCGGCTGGAACAGTTTGGGATACACTCTCAGCTCATCCCGCATCGCGTCAGGAATATACGGGCTGTTCTTCGCGTCTTCGCTCTCGACGTTCGCGTACAGAATATACTGAGGAGGAATGGCCCCGAACACCAGGACTTCCGCCTGCGGGTCCGTGGTCTGCCAGTCCGCGGTCATCGCGCTGCGCTTATGATCGGGCAGATCCTCGAACATCCGGCCGAACGCCTCCGGACGCTGGCGTTCCTCCAACGGGATATCCGTCATGCGGCGGCTGGCGGCATTGGACGCGTTAAACGCGCAGGGGAGCTCCCACAACAGTTCCGGCCTCAGCGCCAAAACAGCCCACTCCTGCGGTACGCGCGGATCGCTCTCCGCGTTCTTTCGTTTCAGATAAAAGGTCTTATAGTTTGGAAATCCGACCGAAAGGCTGATGCCGTCCAGCTGGCCGTCCAGGCGGTCCGGATCGTTCGAGTGATGATCGATCCCCCGCCTTTCCAGCTGCTCCTGCGAGAGGATGCCGTTCCAGAGAATCTCGTTCAGATTTGCGATGTTCGTGTAGTGGTAAAGACAGCGGATGTGCCGCTCCTCCACGACCTTCTGCACGATCTCACGGAAAGTCTGTTCTTCTGCCATGTTGGTATTTCCTCCAGCTGTGTTTGTCTCATTCATGATCAGGTCCCTTCTGTGGTCAGTCCGCCGTCCCGAAATACACCAGATACCGCTCCGGGCAATGCTCCGGCGCCTCCTCGTTCACCTCTGCAAACGCCGTGAACGAACCGCTTCCTGTGCCGTCCTCCGCCGCATAGCGGATGGCGGTGTCAAAATCATCGAACAATGCCTGCACCGTGCGCGCGGTCACCGGCTGCTCGAACACGCGGACGTTTTCCCAGAACCAGCTGCGGGCGGTGACATTGCCCGCGAAACCGGGCATCGCGTATAGAATGTCCAGGACCGCCTGCGCGTGCGTGACCTCGGCGATCACACAATGCCGCCCCGCAAGCAGCCGCTTCAGCCGTTCCTCGCCGCGCCCCAGCCGTCCGGCCAGCTCCTCGAACCAGCCGCATCCGAGCAGGTAGACGCCGGACCCCGTCGCGCGGTCGATCTTCAGCGGGACGACCGCCTCGCGGTAGGCCTCGGCGTTCATGACATGGTAGAGGTCGGCTGCGTCGCGGGCAGCGCCGGCGTTGTCCTCAGGGAGCGATGCCGGACCGCTCCCCTTCCCGCCCAGATACTGTTCCAAAAGCTCGATGGGGATGTTTTTCCGCCGCGCCGGAGCCGCCGTGCGCGTCTCCTTCTTCACGGAGTAGCCGGTGTCCAGCAGCCAGGCCTCCGCCTCCGCGCGGATCAGCTGGTCCCGCAGCCGCAGATACGTCTCTGCACTCACCGGCGTCGTCACCTCCACGCGCAGCTTCTGCCGGCGGCAGATTTCCTGCATGCTGCGGGCGGTGCGCGCTTCGAGGTCCGCGACCGCTTCGCTGTCCGTTCCCCCGGCCGGTCCCGCGCCCGCCCCGGGTATTTCCTGCATCCGTCTGGTCTGCAGATCCAGCCACAGCTCCATAAAGCAGACCGCCGGGTTTTCATCCGGGTACGCCGCCAGCATTTCCTCCGCCAGCGCGGTCAATGTCTGCTCCGGCAGCGCCCGCCCGTCATCCAGCAGGCTCGTGACCGCCCTCCGGATCACCATGTTCGTCTTCTTCGGGCCGGCCGATGCACCGTCTCCGCGCAGCGGCGCCAGCGCCTGAAACCCGCTCGGATTCCGGAATTTCGGTTCCGTGAGCAGGCTCTGCAGCAGATGCTCCTGCAGCGCGGCAAACGCCGCACGGTCACTCGCCGGCCGGCCGCCGGACTCCCGTTTTCCGGCCTCGCGGCACTCTGCGAGCAGACTCTTCGTCACGATGCGGAACCCCGACAGATGTTCCTGCAGCAGATAACGAAACAGGACCGACCCCTCCGGATCCAGCAGGTAATCCCTGCGCAGATCTTCCAGGACCCGCTCCCTCAGGCCCGCCATCAGAGCACCCCTCCGCCGGGCAGCCTCTTCGTGTACGGTGCACGCGCGGCGCGCGCGCGTTCCTCCCCGGCGATGATCCGGGACACCTTCGTGATGGCCTGGTCCAGCAGATTCCGGGTGGAAAAATAGACCCGGTCATCCGCGAAATGATTCAGTTTATGCCGGCCCAGATACAGGTCGACCGCGCGCTCGGCCGTCGCCGCAAAATCCGCCGGCAGGTCTTCCTCCGTGAAATACGCGTCGCGAAACGCCAGATATTCCCGGCAGAACTCGTCCGGGGCTTCGAAGCCGGCGACCCAGGCGGCAGCCTCTTCGCGGAACGTGCGCGCGCCGTCGTCCGGGTATTCCGCAAGGGCGTCCTCCGCAAATCCTTCCGGCACGCCGTACTCCTCCGCGATCTCCTCCGGGGTCATCCCGCCGAACTCGGCCAGGAAGTCATACTCCTGCATCTTTTCCGCGTCCGCATCCAGCTCGTCCTGCAGAAACTCCATCAGCTTCGCACGGTATTCCGCCGGGATCCGCAGGGCAATGTGCTCCCCGGAAAGCAGTTCATAGACTTCATCACAGACCGTGAAGAAATTCAGTCCGCGCCCGACCACGCGGCAGGAACAGCCCATCTCATACATCCGGACTTCCTCCAGCTCCAGCGCGCGGCGGCTCATCTTCTCCTGCTGGGCCTTCTGCGCGAACCGCAGAAGCTCCTCGACCGTGCCGTCCAGCCAGGGGCAGTCCGCCAACAGGCGGAGCACACAGAAAAAGAACGTCCGCACCATGATCTGCTCCGGCTCTGTCATGAGCGTGGTCTCCTGCTCCAGATCCGCCGTGATATCTTCGCGGTCCTCCTCGTCCAGAACCGGAGGCTTCCGGAACAGCGCATATTCCGCGGCCAGCTCCTCCGCCATGCCGCGGACGCGCCTCAGATCCGGGCGTCCGTCCGCCCCGGCCAGCAGGCCGGCCAGCGAGACCTTTCGCCCGCTGATCATCTTTTCCAGCTCGCGGATCTGCCGCAGAAGCTGTTCCTTCCGGATGCTGCGCAGGGTCAGTTCCTCTCCTGTCATTGCCATGGCAATCTCCCTGAGCCCTGGGTTTCGTAAAATTTACGTCGCGGGCTCAAATGTATTGTACTCGCCCGCTCCGGCCCCCGCAAGCTCCGGATACCGCGCATGCGACTTCAGGTCATAGACCTGCGCCATGCGCGCCCGCTGCCCGCGCTCGAACACGCAGATGCGGCCCACAGGCAGGCGCATGATGGTGTCGACCGTGCGGGTCGCCAGCGTGGCAATGTACCGCGCGGTGGCCGGGTCCTGCCCGCCCAGATAGACGATGTGGTCGCAGTTTCCGGCGATCGTCATGGCCTTCGCCTGGCCGTAAAGGCTTTCGAGCTGCGTGAGGTTCTGCAGGATCACGCTGACGGCAATGCCGCGGGAGCGGATCACGGAGATCAGATTGTCAAAGTCCGGAATGCGGCAGTTCGTCGCAAAATCGTCCAGGTAGAGGCGCACCGGGACCGGCAGGGCGCTGCCCGGGCAATGGTCCGCGAACGAGCACAGCTCCTGCATGGCCTGCGTGTAGAACAGCGTGACGAGCTTGTCCATGGAGCGGTCCGTGTCGCTGACGGTCAGAAAGACCGCGGTCTTCGCGCTGCCGATCTCGCGGAAGCAGATGCGCTCCGGCTTCACCAGCATCTCCAGCGCGCCGTCGAACGAGACCGGATCCAGCTTTTCGGCCAGGATCCCGCAGATGCTCGCGAACATCTTCTCGGCTTTCTGCGTGCTGCGGTAGGCGCGGTATTTGCGGACGGCCATGCAGTTCGGTCTCCGGTCCGAGAGCTCCGTCATGAGTTCGTCGACCAGGCCGGTCTGCAGCTCGGAGACCAGCTCCAGCACGTACTCGAGCGTGTGCTGCTCCTCCGGCAGCGCGGTGAGCACGTAGGCGATCAGCGAGGACAGGACCATCTTCGCAGCGTAGTCCCAGAACGGCTGGGTCGGATCTTCCATGGGGCACAGGATATCCGCGATCCGCATCACGTCCTGCTCGCTGCAGTCCCCGGTCTTCGGGTCGCGGCGGACGAAGTCGAAGGGGTTGTAGCCGATGCTGACAGGACCCGCGCCGAACGCGCCCCGCAGGTTCGTGAAATCCAGATGCAGGACGCGGTAGCCTTCCCGCCGCAGGAACGGACCGACTTCATACACGAGGTTTCCCTTCGTGTCGGTCACGATCACGCTCTCATTCGCCTGGAGCAGGTTCGGCTTGACGTAGCCGCGGGTCTTTCCCGCGCCCGTGGGGCCGATGATCAGGTCGTTGTTATTCAGCTGCGTGGACCAGGTGTCGTTCGACACGGTGACGCCTTCGGCCAGGATCCGGGTGGTTCTGCTGTTCGTGCTGTTTCTGTTCATGGGGACTCCTTTCGTTGTCAGGTCAATAATGTCATATGCGTCATACCGCACACGGTCCGGGCGAAAGCTGCAGCCCGCTCAGATCCGCTCGATCACGCGGTCCGCGAGCCCGTACGCCACGGCTTCCGGGGCTTCAAACCAGCTGTCCTTCGAGGTCGCTTCATAGATCTCTTCGAGCGGCTTACCGGTGTGATCTGCAATGATCTCCGCGGTGATCTCGCGCGTCCGCAGCAGGTTCTGGCTGATGGTGCGGATCTGCAGGGCCGAGCCGCCCACCCCGCCGGGGATCAGCGGGTCATGGATCATAACGCGGGCGTGCGGGAGCATCTCGCGATCGTCGCCGGAGATGAAAAGCAGGGCCGCGGCGCTCGCGGCGTTGCCCAGGCAGACCGTGCGGATGGGGCAGGTGACCGCCTGCATGACGTCGTAGATCGCGAGGCCGCTCGCGACTTCGCCGCCGAGGCTGTTGAAGTAGATGGTGATCTGCCCGTCCGGGTCTTCTTTCTGCAGATGCAGAAGCTGCAGGCACATGGAGTTGGCCAGTTCCGCGTCGATGGGTCCCACGCAGTGGATCTCGCGGTCGGACAGCATGATGTCCTCGATGGCGCAGGCGAAAAAGCCGGCGCTGCTCTCGCGGAGGACGGAAGGGGTTTTTACGTAATGAGTGTTCATGATGCATTTCCTTTCTGCCCGATGTTTTCGGGCGGTCATTCCGGCGGCAGTTTTTCCAGCGGCGGTCATTCCAGCGGCAGTTCGTCCATGTGCCGCCCGCTCAATGAGAACGGCCCCACCAGCAGCTCATAGCCCAGGCAGTCGGCTTCTTCGATCAGGCCTTCCTTCAGGCCCCGGTAATACTCGCGGAACGCGTCCAGGACCCGGGGCGGGCCTTCCTCGCCGAGCGGACGGCGGATCTTTCTGCCGCCGCTGTACGGATCCGTCAGGCGGTTCCAGAAGCGGTCGATCTCCTGCCGGTGCTCTTCCGGCGCCAGGACCAGCTCGGCGTCGCGCAGGCCGCGCAGGCTCAGATTCAGGTATCGCGCCCAGATGCGCTCCGCGTGATCGTGCGGGGTGCTGCGAAGGAGGACGCTGGCAGATATGCCCTGCCCGTTCAGGACCTTTTCGAACGTCGCGTGCGTGGTGCGGTCCATGGTGGTAAAGAGCTCGTAGAAATCGGTCTCGCGGCCGTCGTCGCGCAGGCGCTCGCAGTTTTTGGCGCAGGACGCGAACGTGTACGGGGACCCGGCGAACGGGCCGTCGAAGCATTGACGCAGCATGCGGCCCATCTTCAGATGGTCGCGGATGGAACCGTCCGTTCCGCAAAGGTCGACCGGCGAGATCTGCGCCGTCCGCTGAAGCACGCGGACGCAGTAGGACAGGTCGGCGTAGCCGTTTTCTTCGTAGGAATTCTTCAGTTCTTCATACATAACAAGTGTTATCATACGATCTTCCTTTCGGGCAATGCCGTCTCCGGCGTCCAGAGGCCGGCGGCTTCCAGGATCTCGCGCAGCCCGTTCTCCGGGTGCGCCTCGGTCAGCTCGCGGATCGAATAGTGAAAGTTCACGACCACGCCTTTGTGCTCGCCGTTCACAATGTCCCCGGAACCTGTTCTGCGCCGGTATGTGCGGTCCGCCATGGTCCGCGCGTGGATCAGGATCAGGTCCTCGACATCTCCGAAGAAGCAGCGGTATCCGCCTTCCGGCGTCAGGCATGCGCGCTCCGAGATGCGCCAGAGCACGAAGACCTTTTTCCCGGTCCTGTGATGGATGCGCACGTAGCGCAGCAGGTCGCTCGTGTTCAGCTCCACGGTCTCCGGCGGCGTGAGCCCGGCAGCCGGCAGGAGCCGTTCCACGCTCATGAACGCGCGTCTGAGCGCCTTCACTTCCACGTAGCAGACCGCTTTGCCGGTGCGGGTATCGATCACCTCGATGTCCGGATACTCGCGGCGCCTGGTCTTTCGCGCGGTGAACCCCGGGTTCCCGGACAGCAGTTCCGCCAGCTCAAGCTCGTGTGTTCCGGCATAGTCCGCATCCGACTGAAAATCATGGCGGTCCCGCGTGCGGCGGTCGCAGCGCTGCGTGCAGGCGGAGCAGTCCGGGAGGATAGGATGGTTTTCTGTCATATGTGACTCCTTTCGTCTCGTGGTAAGGCCCATTATAGGGAACGGAGGATTTGTTTTCGTAAAATTTACGATTTATCATTCATTGCCCGCCCCAGACACAAAAAAACAGCCCGGGTTCCAGATGAACCCGGGCCGTCATGACCTCAGAAACGTTTTCCCGTTTACAGCTCCGCCGGCTGTGTATCCTCGTCCGGCAGCGCCTTCTGCTGCTCCACGAGCACCTTCTTCTTATAACATGCGAAGCTGCCCTCGACGATCTCCTCCGCCGGCTTCTTCGTGAACAGCGACACCACCGGCACGATCACCAGCCCCGCGATCATGCAGAACGCGCCGGCGTTGATGGGCGAGCGCAGCATGGCCGGGTACAGCTGCGGCGCGAACGTGCAGCCCAGCATGAACACCACGGAGAACACGAAGTTCACAGCGACCGCGGCCTTCGTCGTGCGCTTCCAGTACAGACCGTACAGGAACGGCGCCAGGAACGCGCCTGCCATGGCGCCCCAGGAAATACCCATCATCTGGGCAATGAACGTCACCCCGCCCTTGTACTGGATGATGGCGATCACGACGCTGATGGCGATGAACACCACGATCAGCACACGCATCACGGACAGCTGCTTCTTCTCTTTCATGTCCTTCACGAAGATGCCCTTGATGAAATCCAGCGTCAGGGTCGAGCTCGAAGTCAGGACCAGCGAGGACAGCGTGGACATGGACGCGGACAACACCAGCACGATCACGATGGCGATCAGCACGTTCGGCAATGTGGACAGCAGGTTCGGGATGATGAAGTCGAAGCCGTTTTCCGCGACCTGCTCGGTCGTCGCGAAGAGCCGTCCGAAGCCGCCCAGGAAGTAACAGCCGCCCGCCACGACGATCGCGAAGACCGTGGAGATGACCTTACCTTTATTCACGGAGCCCTCGGACTTGATGGCGTAGAACTTCTGGACCATCTGCGGCATCCGCCTCGGCCAGCTTCCCGGCC
>CAYLPO010000039.1:0-790 GCA_964385575.1 uncultured Lachnospiraceae bacterium
TCGCGGACCACAGTATTTGCGGGATTCGTGAGTACATCGGCGACCGGAGCGCAGTCACAGTTAAAACCCAGATCAGACAGATAGGTTCCCATCGTGCGGCCGGCTTCATAGGCGTCGGCCGCGCTTTCGCTTGCACCGATCTCTGCCATGCTGCTGATTTCGGGTATCCCTTCGAAGTTTCCGGAAATGCGCCGCACACTGCCGCCTTCTTCATCGGTCATTGTCAGCAGCGGAAGACCGGTTCGATCCCGGCTGATCTGCTGCACGGCCGAGAGCATCTCGCGTGTCTGCTCTGCGTCCTGCAGGTTCTCCTGCATATAGATGAGACCGCCGCAGGGAAATCGGTCATAGGCTTCCTGCGTGGCGCTTCCGGCCTGCGTGACCTGATCGTATCCTGTCAGCTGCTCCGGAGTCAGCACAAACAGCTGTGCGACTTTCTCCTCCAGCGTCATTTCGGAGAGGACCTGTTCGGCCCGGATCTCGATCGACCGGGAATCAAAGGAGTTGTTTTCGTCCGGGGACACTCCGTTTCTTATGGGATTCGTTCTCGCAGAAATCTCCCCATGTGTTTTTTCCCCGCGTTCGGCGCCGGACAGTGTTAAAGAACAGCCGGAGAGCAGAAGAACAAAAGCCAGCAGCAGACAGAGCGCCCCCGGCCGATATAGAATATGTTTTCGTTTCGTGATTTGTTTCATGAGTCAGTCATAGACGTTGTCAATCGCGTTCAGTTCTCGTATTCACAGATGTATCCTACATTTCCGGGGAAATACTCCAGCCCCGTCTCGCGGAT
>CAYLPO010000039.1:800-9858 GCA_964385575.1 uncultured Lachnospiraceae bacterium
GGTCGTTTCTTTCATCATTCCAGGTCCAGCTGTCATTAACATTCCAGAGCATCAGGTAAAACTCGGGAGTGCCGTCCTGGTCATTTCTGGAAGGTTCTCCCGGATACCAGGCTGTGTATTCGAAAGGCTCGCCTGTGATCCAATGTCCGTAGGCGGCATTATCCCGCACAGAGGTGTAACCGCCGATCCAGACGAATCGGATCCCGGCCTGTTCTGCCAGTGCGATCATTTGATCTTGCTCCTCCTGAGAAGTGATGGTGACGAGATGCCCGCCGCGGGCAATGCACAGATCATTCGCTTCGGTCCAGGAGACATCAGCGCGGATGACCTCGTAGCGGCTTGTGTGCGCCTGCGTTTCCTGTACCTGCACAGGGGTAAATGTATCGATGGATGAGGCAGCGGCATTGCCGGATAATCCAGCATTGCCGGATGTGCCGGCATTTCCCGAGGAGGCATCGTTTCGTTCGAAAACCGTGCAGAAGACGGTCCGTTCCGCATAGGCGTCCATACCCTGGTCAGTCTCATACTCCACGCAGTAAAGCTGTTTCTGATTTGCATAGATCTGCGCCATGATGCTGCTGAGGTCCGTGACGGCGGCAATATCCCAATACGTTCCGCCCGTGGGCATACAAAGGTCGGTGAGCGTCTGATAATTCGCGCCGCCGGTACCGATCAGGAAGATAGGAACTTCTTTTTCGACGGCCAGGTTTACGACATCCTGCATGGTGTGCACACTGCTGTTGTCCTCGCCGTCGGTGAAACCGATTACGCATCGGGCACCGGAGCGCCCTGCGGCGTTTGTCACTGCGGTGTACAGCGCGTCGTAAAGCGCCGTATCTCCGTAGGTGGACATATTTGCGATACCGTTTTGCAGAAGCGAGGGATCCTGCGTGTAAGTACACATGTACATGACGAACGTGTCGAAGGCGATGATCTCTGCACTGTCGCCGGAAGCGTAATCCAGGCTGCTCACAAACTGGGACATGATGCGCTGTACGTCCGCTAGGCTTCCTTCCATGCTGGCGGATTTGTCTGCGACCAGATCGATGGAAAGACCCTGGCGTCCCTCAAGCTGCATGATGCTGCGAACGGTGCGCTCGATTTCCGTGCCGTCCGCGAGACGCTCGGTGACGTTTGCCACCGGGTCGGTCAATGTGATGGGCTCGCCGGCTTCGTTCGTCGCGCTGTAATAGAGGCGGACGATCGGATAGTCAGAGACATCCGAAGAGATAAAGTTCAGATAGATGGTGTCCGGGTTCGGAACGAGCGCTGAAGATCCGTCGTCCGATGCCGCCTGTCCGCCGTTTACTTTACCGGGCTGTTCCTGAGCGGTTGCGGCAGACTCACTGTGGTTTCGAAACAGATTCAGATCCAGCGGATCTAAAACGAAAAAGAGTACAGCAGCGGCTGCGGCAGCGGCGATGATTACAGCAATCAGCGGAGCAAAGCTGCGGCGAGTAGGCTGGCCGCCGGTATTCGGGATTCCATCGCTGGTGCCCGAAATTTCGTTTCCGGTATCGGTAAATTCCTGAGAGGGAATGATTTCTGATTCCTGCGATACTGCTGGTTCCTGAGATGTGACGGAAGAGACATCGGCTCCGCACATGGGACAGAACCGGTCTCCGGACTGAAGGGAAGCTCCGCAATTCGGACAAAACATATTCAAACCTCCTGGATAAAGCATGACAGAGATCTTCGCTTGTTATTTTACCGCAGAAAGAAAAATCAGAAAAGAACAGACCGTTTTCTATAAATGATCTGAACAAAAGGACGTTGTTTTACCGGATGAATCCATTATATTAAAAATAAGATCAGGCATACCGCATGGTGCTCCTGGACAGCTGGTTTTGATTAATGGAGGTTCGCGGAATGAAAAGACAGAAAAGCCGGTTTTATGTACTGATTATGACGATTTTCGCTGCGGTGATGGTCCTGTCTCTGGCGGGATGCAGCACGCTTTCTATCGTGAATCAGCTGAGAAACCGGCTCGGCTCGGATGATAGTGCGTCCACGGCAGATGACGGGGGTGTTTCCACAGGGAAGCCGGGAACGGACGGATCCGGAAACACGGTTCAGCCCGGCGGTTCACAGACACCGCAGAGCCCTCCGGCAGGAACGATGGTACCGGACGGCAGCGTTATGGACATCGTAACGCAGACGCTCGGAATGAACTATATCGGCGGAAGCGTCTATCCGGAGCATTTTCAGAGTATTAACGAAAACGGCAATTACCGCATTGAAAAGCAGTTGATCACAGACACCGGCTGGATCGCGGCGCTGCGTATGGACTATGACGCTGACGGGCAGGATGAGATCCTGGCTGCGGCTTTCGTGGGCGGCCAGACCTCGAATGATATCGTCCTGCACATGCTGGAGCAGTCGGGAAACACCTGGACGGACGCGGCGACGATCTCGACCCAGGCGTGGGACGGCAACGGAGAGTTTGCGGACACCGGCGGAGCGAGCGGGCAGGTTACCCCGTTCCGCCGCGATGTGTTTGTCCAGGGCGCAGCCGGTGCGAATCCGATTTTTATCTATGTCGAGGATGCGGGACTGGAATACCATTTTGCGGATGGTTTGGAATGGAATCTTCGACGCTGCACCTATGACGGCAGCGCTTTCCGGAATTCCGTGATCGGACAGCATGAAGACGGAAGTCTGGGTTTCGGCGGCAGTTCGGGTATCGAGGGATTTATGAAACTGGATCCGAACCTGGAAGCGCCGGAGGATCGGCCGTATATCGAGACTTTTGTGCAGAACTTCCGCAGTACCGGCCTCTACAACACGCAGTCGCTTGAGTACAGTTATCCCTTGATATCTGCGAACGGCGGGGGCTGCTACGGCCTTTGCAGGTTTGATCGCTATGAGACCTCAGAGTCCACTGACGCGAATTATATGGTGAGCCTGGGAGCGAGTGTGGTTCTGCGGGATCTGAGCGACGGGAGCGGATACGGGACCGTGATGCATCAGTTTAATAACGCGGGCAATGCTTCGGCAGGCAGTGCCGCCGATATGGGATACAGCATTCCGGACAGCAGTACGCGGTATCTGACAAGACAGGAACTGGAAGTGCTCACCTCAGATCAGCTGCGCTATGTCCGTAATGAGATTTATGCACGGCACGGACGGATCTTCACATCGGATGACCTTCGGGCGTATTTCGAGAGCCAGCCCTGGTATCATGGAACGATCCAGCCGAATGCGTTTACCGATGATATGCTGAATGAGATCGAGCGGGCCAATGTGCGGCTGATTACGGAGATCGAGGGGGCGCGGTCGTAAGGGGTTCGCCGCATCTCGCAGCCCTTCGGCCTGCGCATCTCGCAGCCCTTTGGCCTGCACATCTCGCAGCCCTTCGGGCAGCTCGATGATGTGACGCCTTCATATTCACGTGTAATCAGCAGGAGGAAAACGCCGTTGTTTTCCTCCCTGACAGAATCAAAGGGAGAGGTCAGACGCAAGCGCCTGCCTCTCCCTTATGATTCTGCCTTGCTGCTTACACGGATGTTAAGCGGAGCGGGTAAACGTTCCACTCAGTCCGTTTGTCACACATTCATCTCGGTCCGATGGATCAGGTCATCCTGCGACTCCTTAAACACCTCCACGAAATACGCCGAGAAACCTGCCACTCGCACGACCAGATCCTGATAATTCTCCGGGTGTTTCTGCGCGTCGCGCAGCGTATCCGCCGAGACGACATTGATCTGCAGCTCCATTCCGCCGCCGTCGAAGTAACTCTCCATGACCGCGCGCAGCTTCGCATCGCCCTGCGCGCCCTGCAGCGCCGTTGGATGGAATTTCATGTTGCAGAGCGTACCGTTCGCATACTTCGTCTGATCAAACTTCAGGATGGAGTTGATGGTAGCGAAAGGACCGCTCTTATCCATGGCCTGAACAGGAGAGATGCCGTCCGAAAGCGGATCACCGGTCTTGCGGCCGTCCGGCGTCGCAGAAGTCATCATGCCCCAGACCACGTTCAGGGTTACGGGCCAGCAGCCTGCGGTCCAGCCGTTATGGCGCGGCGTCTTTCCGCGGGTGATGGCATCCGCATAGGTGTCTGCCACGAACTTCAGGTACTTATCCGCCTCAGGGTCGTTATTTCCGAAGTGGACAGCCTTGCCCTGAATGTACTGGCGCAGATCTTCATAGCCTTCCCAGTTATTCATCAGCGCATCGTACATCTCGCGGGTCGTGCACTTCTTCTCGCGGAAGCAGAGCTGGTCAATGATGTTCAGCGAGTCAGCGACCGTGCCGTGGCCGATGGAAGAGTTGCCGCTGCCGGAGTACTGCGCACCGCCCCACATGACGTCCAGACCGCTCTCCATGCAGCCGGTCATGGTCGCAGACAGGAAAGGCAGCGGGCGTTCCCAGGCGTTCACGAACTCGCCGACATTGACCATGGAGACCTGCCACTTCAGGAAGTAATCCAGCTGCGCCTTATACGCCGCCAGGAGCTCGTCCATGCTCTTATAGTCGTACAGATAACCGCACGGGACACCGGTCTGCGGCGGCTCGGGCGTTCCGGGGAAATGGAACGGGTTCACGCCGTTATTAATGGCATGCCACAGTGCGTTCGGAAGGATCGTGTAGGCTTCGCCGCCGTTCGCGCCGGAGTTTGCGAAGTCGTTGCCGCAGCAGCAGGGCTCCACGCAGCCGATCAGGCAGTAGTTGCGCGCGTCCTCGACCGGGATTCCGCGCTTCATGATCGCGGGGACCACGATGTTGTCATTCTCAAACACGGGAACACCGCCGACCGTCTTTGTGCACTCGATACCGGCCTCCCAGAGGTCATCCGGGGTACCGGGGTGCACGCGCAGGCAGACGGGCGGATCGTGCAGCATCAGGCGGTGCGAGGACTGCAGAAGCATGTAGGTGGCTTTGTTCGTCGCGTCATTGCCCTCGCGGTCGGTGCCGCCGATCGTGATAAGCTGACCGGAAGTGTAGCCGGGAGCGGACTTCGCCATCATCTCGGGGCCGACCTTGTTGTTCTCGGCTACCTTCAGCATGAAGCTGTCCATGATCTCCTGAGCACGCTCTTCGGTGATGCGGCCTGCAGCCAGATCGGCATCCAGGTACTTGCCCACGTACTGGTCCACGCGGCCGTAGGAGATGCCGTGCAGCTGCGCGTCCAGAATGTGGCCCATCTGATACAGATAGACCGCCTGCAGCGCTTCCTGGAAGGTGCGGCACGGGTTCTCAATGATCCAATGCAGGCTGTCCGCCATCTGTTCAAGCTCAGCCTTGCGGACCGGATCCTCGCAGATCGCGGCCTGGCGCGCAGCCTCGTCGCCGTAATGCTTCGTATAGGTGATGAAGCCCTCGGACACGGCCTTGACGGCGCGATAGAAGTTATAATTCTTCGCGGTGCTTCCGAAGATGCCCTTTTCCTCGAGCTCCTTCATCTTCGCGGCGGCCTCGTCACGGATGGCGCCGAAGCCCTTGTCCACGACGGTCCAGAAATTACCGCAGAAGTGGCCGATGGGCGCACCGCCCATGGCGCCTTCACGCCAGTTCAGGATGCCGTTCCCGAAATGCTTGTTATAGCCTTCGGGCATGTAGCGGGTGACCTTGGCGCCGGTGCAGTTCTTGTCCCAGAAACCGATGGTGTTCCGGATATACTCCTTCGTCTCCTCGTCGATCAGATACGGGTCGATGGAGCGGGTGGGAAGGGTGTCCAGCTCGGGAAGGATCCCGCCGACGTGGTTCTCCGCCATCAGCATGGAGCAGCGGTAGGTCTCGCCGGGGATACCGACGATCAGCTCATCCTCGAACACAGGCGTAGGCATATTCTCAAAGACGTGCTTCAGCATGTAAGCGCGCTTCAGGATGCCCTCGAGGTCAGGGTTCTCCATGTAGAATTCGGTGACCAGCTTATAGCGGTTGATGTCGACTCTGGGAACCGTGGTACGGTACTTTTTGCGGATCCGCGCGATGCGGTCCGAAATGGGAACTTTCTGGTACATAGGCACGTTTCTCCTTCTCTGAGATTTGCGGGCAATGCAGGCCCGGAATGTATGCTTACACATATTCAGTATAGCACGGGGTGGGAGAGTGGGGTATGGGAAATACGATATGAAAGGTGGAACGGGGACGAGAAAAGAGTTAGGGATGCTGCGCATCTGCCCCGATTCTGATCATCTCGCAGCTGTGCTGCGGCCAGTGCCGCAATACGGCCGCTCGATGAAGGCACGCCTTCAACTTCGCGTGTGATCAGCGCGGAAAACCGCTGCGCGATTTTCCGCAGACACCAAAAAACCGGAGGACAGAAATGCAAGCACTTCTGTCCTCCGACTATTTTACGGTCTCTGCTGCTCACACAGCTCAGTTTTCAGGCTTACACGCTCATCTCAGTCCGTCTGATCAGGTCGTCCTGCGCCTCCTTATACACCTCAACGAAGTACGCCGAGAAGCCCGCAATACGCACGACCAGATCCTGATAATTCTCCGGATGCTCCTGCGCATCTCTCATGGTCTCCGCGGAGACGACGTTGATCTGCAGCTCCATGCCTCCCTTATCGAAGTAAGTCTCCATGACGGAGCGCAGCTTCATGTCACCATCAGCGCCCTGCAGCGCGGTCGGGTGGAACTTCATGTTGCACAGCGTGCCGTTCCGATACATGGACTGATCGAACTTCGTGATGGAGTTGATCGTCGCGAACGGGCCGCTCTTATCCATGGACTGGACAGGAGAGATACCGTCGGACAGCGGCTCGCTGGCCTTGCGGCCGTCGGGCGTCGCAGCGACCATCTTACCATAGGTCACGTTCATGGTTACAGGCCAGCTGCCTGCGGTCCACTGACCGTTGCGGGGGGTGATACCCTTGTTCGTGATGCCCTCGGAATAGGTGTTTCCGACGAACGCCACGTACTTGTCCGCCTCGGGGTCGTTATTGCCGAAGTGCTTGGCCTTGCCCAGGATGTACTGGCGCAGCTCTTCGTAACCTTCCCAGTTCGCCATCAGCGCGTCATACAGCTCGCGGGTGGTGCAGTACTTCTCGCGGAAGCACAGCTGGTCAATGATGTTCAGCGAGTCAACGACCGTGCCGTGGCCGATGGAGGAGTTGCCGGTGCCGTTATACTTGGCGCCGCCCCACATGACGTCCAGACCGGACTCCATGCAGCCGCCCATCGTGGCGGACAGGAACGGAAGCGGGTTCACGACCGAATAGACGTACTCCCAGCAGTTGACGTTGTTCACATGCAGCTTCAGGAAGAAGTTCAGCTCCTGCTTATAAGCATCCAGCAGCTCTTCCATGGTCTGGTAGTCATACAGGTAACCCAGCGCCAGACCGGTCTGCTCAGGCTCAGGCGTTCCGGGGAAGTGGAACGGGTTCACGCCGTTGTTGATGGTGTGCCACAGAACGGTCGGAAGGACCGTGTAGGCGGTGCCGCTGCCGTCCGCGCCGGAGCAGGCGAAGTCGCAGCCGCAGACCGCGGGCTCCACGCAGCCGATCAGGCAGTAGTTGCGTGCGTCTTCGATGGAGATGCCGCGGGAGAGCAGGCCCTTCATCGCGACGTCATCGTTCTCGAAGATCGGCACGCCGCCGACAGACTTCGTGCACTCGATGGCAGCTTCCCACAGGTCGTCCGGGGTGCCGGCATGGACACGCAGGGAGACGGGCGGATCGTGCAGGACCAGTCTGTGCGAGGACTGCAGGATCATGTAGGTGGCAGCGTTCGTGGCATCGGAGCCGTCCGCCTTCAGGCCGCCGACGGTCATCATCTGGCCGGAGGTGTAGCCGGGGATGTTCCGGGCAATGACCTCAGGGCCGACCTTGTTGTTCTCGGCGATCTTCAGGATGAAGCTGTCCATGATCTCCTGAGCGAACTCATCGGTGATCTTGCCGGAAGCCAGATCCGCCTCCAGGTACTTGCCGACATACTGGTCGACGCGGCCGAAGGTGATGCCGTGCAGCTGGCCGTCCAGGATGTGGCCCAGCTGATAGAAATACACGGCCTGAACCGCTTCCCAGTAGTTGCGGCAGGGGTTCTCAATGATCCAGCCCAGGCTGTCAGCCATCTGCTCGAGCTCGGCCTTACGCTTCGGATCGGTGCACTCCGCGGCCTGGCGCGCAGCCTCGGCGGCATAGCGCTTCACATAGGTGATGATGCCTTCGGAGACCAGCGAAACAGCATAGTAGAACATGTACTTGCGGTTCGCGTCGCCGTAGATGCCGTTCTCCTCGAGCTGAGCCATCTTGGCCAGCGCCTCGTCACGGATGGCGCCGAAGCCCTTATCCACGACCTTCGTGAAGTCGCCGCAGAAGTGGCCGATGGGGCCGGAGCTGTTGTGGCTCTTGTTCCAGCTGTTGACGCCGTTTCCGGCATGATTGGCCAGGAAGCCGCGAGGCATGTGCTCATCGACCGCTGCGCCGTAGTAGTTCTTATCCCAGAAGGAGATGGTCTCACGGATGTAGGCCTTGGTCTCTTCGGAGATGTTATAGGGATCGGAGGTACGGGTGGAGATGGTATCGATCTCGGCCATCAGCCAGCCCAGGCCGACCTCGGGCTGCAGCGCGGTGCAGCGATAGGTCTCGCCGGGGAAACCGACGATCAGCTCATCCTCAAAGATGGGGGTGGGCATGTTCTCGAAGAGGTTCTTCAGGTTCTTCGCGCGCTTGATGATGCCGAAGAGCTGAGGATTGTTCATATAGAACTCGGTGACCAGCTTATAACGGTTCAGGTCGATCGTGGGTCTCGTAGTGCGGTATCTTTTACGGATGCGCGCAATACGATCAGTGATGGGTTTTTTCTGATACATCTTTGGTGAAACTCCTTTCAGAATATGATAACGGGTTTAGAGGGCGTGAAGAAGAACAGGCCCATTTGGTAATATTATAACAAAAACGTAGGAGATTAGATATAAAAAAACGATGAAAAGTGAGAATGATTATTGTTTTGTTTTACAATGAAAGTAGTGAGGGTGGGAGGGGATCATCTCGCAGATGCTGCGCATCCGCTCGATGAGAGCCGCCCTCAACTTCGCGTTTCATCAACGGAAGCATCGGGTTTCACCCAATGCTTCCGGACAGCAAAAAAGCCGGGGATGAGTACAAGC
>CAYLPO010000040.1:0-3589 GCA_964385575.1 uncultured Lachnospiraceae bacterium
TAGAACTATTCGCAAAACTCATGTTTAACGAATAGATATGCCGGTTTTCAAACATAGAAATCTCAAAGTGCTTTTCCCGGCGTACCTATTCGTTTAACATGGCATGCCAGATCATTTACTGTATGAACTGATTTCATCATTTACCAATACACATACGATTGATTTGTAAGGATCGAAATTATCATGAAACTCCAGCGACTCCTGTGTCTGACGCGCAAAGCCGTCGACGAATATCACCTGATCGAGGAAGGCGACCGCATTGCCGTCGGCATCAGCGGCGGAAAGGACAGCCTGACCTTACTTTACGCGCTGCACGGCCTGCAGCGGTTTTATCCGAAGAAGTTTGAGCTGACCGCAGTCACGATCGACATGGGATTTCCCGGAGTCGATTTTTCGCCCGTACAGGCCCTGTGTGAGTCGATGGGAATCGAATACCACCTCCTGCCCTCTCACATTGCCGAAATTGTCTTTGATATCCGCAAAGAGTCCAATCCCTGCTCGCTGTGCGCCAAACTGCGCCGAGGACAGCTCTATGACACTGTGAAGCAGTTCGGCTGCAATAAAGTCGCCTACGGCCATCATATGGACGATTTTGTGGAGACCATGATGCTTTCTTTGACTTATGAAGCGCGTTTCTTCACGTTTTCGCCCATGTCTTATATGGACCGCACCGGGATCACCGTGATTCGCCCCATGATGTTCGTGCCTGAGGAGGACATCCGCGGTTTCGTGAATAAATATGAGGTGCCCGTGGTCCATAACCCCTGTCCGGCAGACGGCTACACGCGCCGCCAGTATATGAAGGATCTGCTTGCAGATCTGAACCGCGATGCGCCCGGTGTCAAAGACCGCATGTTCCATGCCATCTGTGAGGGTAAGATCCCCGGCTGGCCGGAACATTTCCCGGATCCGCGCAAAGGGACGAAGGGCCGAAAAGCCACGCCTCCGGATGCTTCTGAGAATTCCTGAAATGTCACAAAAGCCTTAATTTACAAGGCTTTTTTTCATTTCTGCCATGCTCTGATGCTAAAATACCAGCATGGAACGTCCGTATCATGAACAGGTAGATATTAAGAATACGAAGAAGCTGCGTGAACTCTGCAGGCGGCTTCCTTCATTTGCGTCCGAGTTTTTCCGCGGCATTGAGCAGGTCACGAGCTCCCGCACACGGATTGCGTACGCTTATGACCTGAAAGTCTTTTTTGACTATGTCTTAAACGAGATTCCGGAATTTGCCGGTAAGACCATGGAAGATCTGTCCGTGACGGATCTGGACCGGATCACGACCACGGATCTGGAAGAATTCATGGAATACATGAAATATTATGTTCCAGGTGTCGGAGCAGCTGAGGACGGGAACATTGACCGTACGAATAAAGAGCTGGGCATTAAGCGCAAGATGGCCGGTCTCCGCTCCTTTTATAATTATTTCTACCGGAAACAGGTCATCCGGACCAATCCGCCCAGCCTTGTAAAGCTCCCGAAAACACATGAAAAGGTCATCACCCGTCTGGACACCGACGAAGTCGCCAGACTTCTGGATATCGTCGAGGACGGCGGCCGCATGTCGAAGGCGCAGGAGCGCTGCCATGAAAAGACCGCAGTGCGCGACCTGGCCATCATGACCCTGATGCTGGGCACCGGGATCCGTGTCTCCGAGTGCGTCGGCCTGGATATTCAGGACGTCGATTTCCGTAATGACGGCATCCGCGTTCACCGAAAAGGCGGAAAGGAAGTCATCGTCTACTTCGGCGATGAAGTCGAACGCGCGCTGATGGATTACCTGGATGAGCGGAAACTGATCATTCCGCTGTCCGGTCATGAACAGGCGCTCTTCCTCTCCCTTCAGAAAAAGCGGATCAGCGTACGCAGCGTAGAAAACCTGGTAAAGAAGTATGCGCGCCAGGTCACGACGATCAAAAATATTACTCCGCACAAGCTCCGCAGCACCTACGGTACAAATCTGTACCGCGAGACCGACGATATCTACCTGGTCGCGGATGTGCTGGGGCATTCGGATGTCAATACGACGAAAAGGCACTACGCCGCACTCGAGGACGAGCACAGACGCAGTGCCAGAAACAAAGTCAAATTAAGAGATATTTAATGCGTAAAGGTCAGTCATTAACCTGCAGACAGGTCAGCGCCACCGTTCCCACGATATCTTCCGCGAAGCAGCCCCTCGACAGATCGTTGATGGGCTTTTTCAGTCCCTGCATCACGGGGCCGTAAGCCTCGGCCTTCGCCAGTCTCTGAACCAGCTTGTAACCGATGTTGCCGGCGTTCAGATCCGGGAAGATCAGGACGTTCGCCTTACCGGCGACATTGCTCCCCTTCGCCTTCAGATCCGCGACCGACTGGACCAGTGCCGCATCCAGCTGCAGCTCTCCGTCCGTCTTCAGGTTCGGATACTCTTCCTTCAGGCGCGCCGCAGCATTGATGATGTACTGCAGACGCTCATTCTTCGCGCTTCCCTTCGTCGAATAAGAAAGCAGCGCCACGATGGGTTCATGACCGGTCAGCATTTCGAACGTCTTCGCGCTGGCGACCGCGATATCGACCAGCTGATCCTCACTCGGGAATTCCACGACCGCGGGATCCGAGAACAGGAAGATGCCGTCATCGCCCAGATCACAATCGGGAACGACCTCTACGATATAGGATGATACCGTGTGGATCCCGGGAGCTGTCTTAATGATCTGCAGTGCGGGACGCATGGTGTCCGCCGTCGAATGGATGGCGCCCGCGACCATGCCGTCGGCCGCGTCGTTGTACATCATCATGGTACCGAAGAACATGGGATCGAGCACCTGCTCGGCCGCTTTCTCGGGCGTCATGCCCTTATGCTTTCTGAGCTCATAGAGCTGCTCTGCATATTTCCCAAGGTCGGGACTGTTCTTATAATCCACGACTTCGATGCCCGGAAGCGTCGCGACCGCGGGATCCGGAAACTCTTTCCCGTCTTCCGAAAACAGGATGATCCGGCAGAGTCCTTCCTCCGAAATCATCTTCGCTGCCTCACAGACTCTGGGATCATAGCTCTCCGGAAGCACGATCCGCGCATTTTTTTCTTTCGCACGTTCCTTAATACCGTCAATAAAAGACATGATTTTCTGCCCTCCTTATTCGTACAGATTTCCCTGTGATGTTTCAATATGATCCACAACCGCGACCACACAGTATTCGACCGGACCCAGATGGTCGATCCGGCTGGCCTGTCTCGCGGAACCGCCCTCCTGGATGACCAGAACCAACTCTCCGATGCCCGCATGCGTGTCAGCGCCGTCCAGCGCCACCAACTCATCGCCGTAGAGTTCGCCGTCGAGTCCCACGGCGCGCAGAATCAGAAGCTTCTGGCCATGATAGTCCGGATGCTTCACGGTCGACACGATATTTCCCGTGACTCTGGCTATGAGCATGTCCGCTCTCCTTCCGTGGTGTACAGACTGTCCACTATCGCCGTGATGCCGGCGTCACAGCAGGCTTTCTGATCCGGCATGGCAAATGCGCCTTCCTTTGATTTCGCCCAGACCACGGTATCACCGATCCCGCTGCCGCAGGCGTCGCCGGCCACAATGGGTCCGCCGAC
>CAYLPO010000040.1:3599-9778 GCA_964385575.1 uncultured Lachnospiraceae bacterium
GATGGGCTGGATGACCATCAGACGCACGCTTTCCATGCGGAAATCTTTTTTCGTGGCAACGACCGTGCCGATCACTTTCGCCAGCTGCATGATCTACCTCATGTTCGAACTGCCCCGAATAACGGTCAGGCGTCCCTGCCTGCGTTCGGGAATTTCTCGAATACTTTCTTTCCTTCGATGTCAATGTAGTCGAGCACGCCCATAATAGCGGCGTCGACCGGCAGGTTTGTCGTGAGATCGGTCTGGCGCGCGGAACTTCCGCCCACCACGAGCACGATCTCATCCTCTCCTGCTCCCACGACATCAACCGCCACGACAGGCTTGCCCTCATTTTCCAGTGTCAGAAGACTCACAGGCTGCACCACCAGAAGCTTCAGCCCCGTCATACGGGTCTCCTTTACGGTGCAGACAGCAGTTCCGATAATTCTGGCCGCATACATGGCTCATTTCTCCTTTTTACAGATTCCGACTCTGCAGGCTCCGGCAGCGAGCATCTCTGCCGCCGTCGGCACATCCGTGATGCCGCTGACTTTGATCCCGGTCTCAGGGCCGACCGCCTGCCGTACCAGACCGACCAGTTCAGCCGAAGGCGCCGGACCGGTCGGACCGGAAGAATTCACGATCATGCAGGCGCCCGCGATCTTCGCGGTCACGGAAGCCTTGACGATCTCCTCCTCGGTCAGCAGTCTGGTCCCGATGATCACCTTGACAGCCGCACGGCCTTCCGCAACCCGGACGACCATGGCGATCTCATCTCGAACCGCCTTCCAGTCTCCGGACTTCACCGCGCCGAAATTAACGACCATTTCGATCTCGGACGCGCCTTCCCGGACCGCCTCAAGTGCCTCGGCAGCTTTTGCGGTTGCGGATGCCTGTCCGGTCGGAAAACCGACCAGCGTGCAGACTTTGACCCCGGACCCGTTCAACGCTTCCGCGGCAGCTGCGGTATGACAGGATGCCACACAGACCGCAGAAACACCCAATTCCGCCGCATCCGTACAGACCTTTCGCACCTGCTCAGCACAGGCGGTGGGATCCGTGATCATCAGGTCTGTCTGCGGAGCAATATCCTTCAGTTCAACCCGGTGATCACGCACGGCAAAAGCGGTATCGGAGTACAGTCTTCCGTATACCTGATCCGTGATCTCATCGATCAATTTGTCGATATTCATGGCCATATGCGATTACTGAGGAAGGATCCCCTCCACGTCCGTATGCGGGCTGGCAATGACATGGACCGAAAAGACTTCGCCGACACGCTTTGCGGCGGCAGAACCGGCCTCGACTGCGGCCTTGACTGCTCCGACATCGCCGCGCACCATCACGGTCACGAGACCCGAACCGATACGCTCCTTGCCGATCAGACGCACGTTCGCCGCCTTGACCATGGCATCCGCCGCCTCGATCGCGCCGACCAGGCCCTTCGTTTCGACCATTCCCAATGCTTCGTTTACCATCATAAACCTCCAAATCCAGTATCAGGATCGTATGATTAATACTTTGATCGATACTTCGTTTTCATAAATACTGCAGATCAATACTGCCGATCATTGACGACCGATCAGATCTGAGGAAGGATCCCCTCGACATCACTGTGAGGGCTCGGGATCACGTGCACGGATACGAGCTCTCCTACGCGCTTTGCCGCAGCGGAACCGGCCTCGACTGAAGCCTTGACAGCGCCGACATCACCGCGCACCATCACGGTCACGAGACCAGAACCGATGCACTCCTTGCCGATCAGCGTAACATTCGCCGCCTTGACCATGGCATCCGCCGCCTCGATCGCGCCGACCAGACCCTTCGTCTCGACCATTCCCAGTGCTTTCTTTTCCATGTGAATACCTCTTTCCTTTGAATTTGTATATGTTTGAATTTGTTTCTTTTATCAAAAACCGCTTAAAGCAGTGCCTGATACATATCCGGATGCAGCGAGGAGATCACCTCGATATTCAGGAGCATCCCTTCCTTGCCGAACTGTTCGCGTACCGCGTCCGTCGCGGAAGTCACATCCGCGACGCTCCCGGTCAGCAGAACGTAGCTTTTGCCGCCGAGGCCGCGTCCCAGCCGTACCTCGATCAGATCGACGGCAGCGGTCTTTACCGCGCAGTCCGCCGCCTGAATGGACGCGCACAGCGAGAAGGTCTCAATGATCCCCACTGCCTCGCGCTGGTCGATCTCGGTCGTGCGCATGATGGCCGAGATGACCTGCGGATCAATGCTTGAGATGATCATACTGTCGACCACCTTGTCCGCGCCGGTCTCCACGCCTGCGCGGACGGAAGTCGTCACGCTGGCGGTATCTCCGGCGATGATCACCACATATTTTCCGGGGCAGGTCGGCTGCGCCATAAGAAGCTGAACGGATGCAGTCTTCAGCATCTGGTCGCCGGTCACGATCCCCGCGGCAATGCTGTTTAATTCTACGGTGCCGATGGCAACGCTCATAATGGTTCCTCCGATAAAGATAAGGATCACAGATCCATGATATCGATATAGTCTTCCGTCACCGCGATCACGGTCCCGCCGATGGACGCGTGTACGCGGGCTCCCAGAGCCCCTTCCGGCGGCATCCCGATACAATCGCCTGTTTCCACACGGTCATCACGCGAGACCTGCGGCACACACGCGGCTCCGATATGCTGCCGCAGCATGATCCGGACAGCGCCGGGCTTACGATACGTTTCCAGATACGGAATATCGCGGTCGTACTTTGCGATCCCCGTCCGCTGGATCACCCGGTGGGACGGCGCTTTTACCAGATCGCGCATGGGATTGACCGCACCCGGCTGCTTCTCCGTTTTCACTTTCTTCTTCAGCAGATCCGCGCGCACCGCATAAATAAAGCGGTTCGGCGTCAGGCCCATATTGCAGCCCACGTAAGTGCAGAGGCCGCAATTGCAGCAGCCCAGTGCCGCGAGTCCGTCTGTCAGAACGTCGGCATTGTTCAAGGTCAATGCCTGCATGATCTTATGCGGCTGTACGCCGAGTCCCAGGTGGCTGCGAGGACAGATCAGCGAGCAGTAATTACATTGACAGCAGGCCGACTTCGCGATCTTATACTGATGCTCGAAATCTCCCACCTTCTTCTCGATCAGCGGATGATCCTTCGGGATCAGAATGATCCCATTCGTGGTCTTCGTTACGAATTCCTCATCCGGCTTGAAACTCACACGTCCCATCAGCGGACCGCCGATGATCACGGCATAGTCTGAGATTGCTGGGCCCCCGGCCAGATCGATCAGATAGCTGACCGCAGTCCCGATGGGGACATTCAGCGTAACCGGCGATGCGACCTCTCCGCAGACCGTCACGTGGCGGGAAACGACCGGACGGCCCTGAACCGCCTGTGACACGTGAAAAAGCGTCTGCGCATTGATCACGACACAGCCGACGCTGATCGGCAGCTGACCGACAGGGATCACGCGGTGCGTCACTTCATAAATGATCTGCTGCTCATCCCCGGCGGGATAATAATTCTCCAGCAAATGGACCGTGATCCGATCCTCATCCGCGCATGAACGCTGCAGCTCCTCGACCGCCTTCGTATTCTTCGCTTTCACGGCCAAAACGCCGTGCGCCGCACCGGTCGCCTCCAGGCAGGCCTTCATGCCCTCCACGATCTCATCTGCATGCAGCTCCATCAGATACTTGTCCGACTTGATCAGAGGCTCACACTCTGCGCAGTTTGCGATCACATACTCCGGCGCGCTGTTGAGTTTTACATGCGTGGGAAATCCGGCGCCTCCTGCGCCGACCACTCCCGCAGCCTGTATGAGATTTAAGATCTGTTCTTTCGTGCGTGCCATATCGGTCCTCGTCAGATGATCCGGAATGCGTCGCTTAAGGTGCAGCGTCTCGAACGCGTGAAGTTCTTTGCGGAGGTCAGGCCTTCTCCGGTAGGTGTCGCGATCGTCAGTGTCGCATAGCCCTCGCCATCATAGCCCAGGCCGGCGTAGGAAGGCGCGTTCTTCACGAAGATCGTGGTATCGACGGCCTTGCCCATCTTATTCATGTTATAAACGTTCGTCGAGTGCATGCAGGCGGTGTGGTGGCAGTTGTTCTCCGCGATCACAGCCTTCTCGATGCCGTCGTCGACATCGCGCACACGCGTCACCGGAACGACCGGCATCAGCATCTCGGTCATGACCAGCGGATGTTCGAACGGCGTCTCCGCGATGACCGCCTTGGCGTTCTCACCGCCGGTGATCCCGCACTGTGCCAGGATATAAGAGGCGTCTCTTCCGACGAACGCTTTGTTCGGGGAATACTTGCCGTCCTTCTCGATGATGACCTTGTCCATCACCATCTGCAGCTCCCGGTCGTTTAACAGGTACGCACCCTCCTGAATCAGATCATGGATCAGCTCATCCGCGACCGAATCGACCACCAGGATCTCTTTCTCGGCAATGCAGAGAATGCAGTTTTCGAAATAAATGCCCTTCATGATGTCACGGGCGGCTTTCGCGATATCCGCAGTCTCATCGACCAGAACGGGCGGGTTGCCGGGGCCGGCGCCGATCGTGCGCTTCCCGGACTTCATGGCAATATTCACGACCGCCTCGCCGCCGGTAACGACCAGCAGGCGGATCTTCGGATGCGACATGATCGCGGCGCTGGTGTCCATGGTGGGTTCTGCGGCGGAACACATCAGATTATCCGGTCCTCCGACCGAAACGATGGCGCGGTTTAAGATCTTGATGGTCTCAATGCAGCAGCGCTTCGCGGCCGGATGCGGGTTAAAGACCACGGCGTTGCCCGCAGCGATCATGCCGATGGAATTATTAATGATCGTGCCGGTGGGATTCGTGGACGGCGTGATGGCGCCGATGACGCCGAACGGAGCCATCTCCGTCAGCATCATGCCGTTATCACCGGTCTTCGCGATGGTATAGAGATCTTCGATGCCCGGCGTTTTATTCGCAGCCATCAGGTTTTTCGCAGTCTTATGTTCCAGATGACCGTAGCCGGTCTCCTCGAGCGCCAGGCGGCCCAGATACTCCGCATTCGCGCGGGCAGCTTTGCGCATGGCCTCCACGAACTCACCGCGGCGCTCCAGTGTGAGTTTCGCCAGCTCCTTCTGCGCGCTCCAGGCAGCCTCGATGGCATCCTGGATGTCATCGAAGATCCCGTTCAGGCCCGTGGGCCGCGTGTGGTAGGAATTCGAGGTCAGCGGGACCGAGGCCGCAGTAGGCTTTTCTCCGTAGATCTCTTCGATGGTCTTCGAACGCGGCGAAAAACGGGTCGGATAGGGTCCGGTAAATTTATTACCGGTACTTCCGCCTGAAGGCGCCTGAGAAGGCGCAGCGGAGGCCGCGCCCGTTCCGGAATTCCGCGCAGGTGCATCCAGTTCCGAACGGACTTCCTGAATGTATTTTAAGATCTCATTTGCAGGTATACTCATCGATCAATGATCCTCCTTCCGGGTTATGATCTGTATGTGTAATTCTTTCGCCCGCTCGGCAGCCAAGGGCGTAACTACGGTCTTCGGGCCGCAGATCAGACGGCTGACATGTCTTCGTGACACATCCACGATCGCTTTTTCGGTCAGAAGGCCGTCTGTGATGGTCTCTCCCTCCTCGGGATCCGGCGACATTCCGGAAAACGAAACTCCCATATCCCACAGATCTTCATAAAGCTGCTCCAACGTCCTGGCATAGCGTCTTCTCCCTCGAAATGTCGAAGGAGTCGTTGACGAACCGCCTTTTTGCCATGCAGAGCGGGATCAACTCGCAACTGCTGCGCAGCGGGCAGCTGACTCCGGCGCAGTGGACCGAGTTGTCCGAGGCCGTCGCGGAGATCGGCCGGAGCGGTCTGATCATTGACGATACCTCCGGCATCAGCGTGGCGGAGATGCGCTCGCGCTGCCGCAAGTATGACCTGGACTGCGGCGGACTGGATTTGATCATCGTGGACTATCTTCAGCTGATGAGCGGATCAGGCCACCGCAGCGGAGATAACCGCCAGCAGGAGATCTCGGAGATCTCGCGCGGCCTGAAGAATCTGGCTCGTGAGATGAAAGTTCCGGTGATCGCACTGTCGCAGCTGTCACGCGCAGTCGAGTCGCGGAATGACAAGCGCCCCATGCTCTCGGATCTCCGCGAGTCCGGCGCTATTGAACAGGACGCGGACGTGGTCATGTTCCTGTACCGCGACGAATATTACACGTAAGAGCAGAC
>CAYLPO010000041.1:0-9723 GCA_964385575.1 uncultured Lachnospiraceae bacterium
CGATCGGTGTGGCGCCCTGCTATGGCATCTACAAGCTGGCGGACCAGATCGAGACGGATGACATGGACGAGTTCGTGGCGCAGTTCCAGAAGCAGAAGGCTTATCTGGATTCCGCGCGCCCCACGGCAGTGAACCTGTCCTGGGCACTGAACCGCATGGAGAAGGTCCTGCTGGCTGAGAAGGACGGCAAGACCGTCGCAGAGATGAAGACCCGCCTGAAGGAAGAGGCGCATGCGATCCGTGAGGAGGACATCGCCATCAGCCGGAACATCGGTCAGTACGGCTTCGAGCTGCTGCACCATGGCGACGGCATTCTGACCCACTGCAACGCCGGTACGCTTGCCACCGCAAGGTACGGCACCGCGCTGGCTCCGATCTACATTGCCCTCGAGAACGGTTGGGATGACCTGAAGGTCTTCTGCGACGAGACCCGTCCGCTGCTGCAGGGCGCGCGCCTGTCCGCATTCGAGATGCAGACCGCCGGCGTCGACACGACCCTGATCTGCGACAATATGGCCAGCATCACCATGAAGCGCGGCAAGATCAACATCGTGTTCGTGGGCTGCGACCGCGTGGCGGCCAACGGCGACTTCGCGAACAAGATCGGCACGAGCGGCGTCGCGATCCTGGCGAAGCACTACGGCATTCCGTTCTACTGCTGCGCGCCGAGCTCGACCATCGACATGTCGATCAAGTCCGGCGACGAGATCGTCATCGAGGAGCGCAAGCCCGAGGAAGTGACCGAGATGTGGTACAAAAAGCGCATGGCTCCGGAGGGCGTGAAGGTCAATAACCCCGCGTTCGACGTGACGGACCACACCCTGGTGACCGGTATCATTACCGAGAAGGGCATCGCTTACCCGCCGTTCGACAAGGCGTTCATCCGCATGGGGATCGGGCAGTAACACTGCCGGAAAATGCAGAGAGAGGGGAGACGCGCGCCGTCTCCCCTTGTTATCGGACAGGAGAAGTTATGAAGATATTGAATTTCGGCTCTCTGAACATCGATTATACGTATCAGGTCGATCATGTGGTTCAGGAGGGCGAGACGATCACCTCTCCGGCGCTGGAGATCTTTCCGGGCGGGAAGGGCCTGAACCAGACGATCGCGCTCGCGAAGGCAGGCTCGGATGTATGGCACGCCGGGCTGATCGGCGAGGACGGCCGTTTTCTGCGGGATCTGTGCGCGGAGGCAGGCGCTCATGTGGACTATCTGCGGGAGAGCGAAGTCCGCTCGGGCAATGCCATCATCCAGGTCACGCCTGCGGGCAATAACTGCATTATCGTCTTTCCGGGCTCGAACCGGCAGATCACCGAAGGCTTTATTGACGAGGTGCTGGCCGGGTTTGAGGCGGGCGATGTGATCGTACTGCAGAATGAAGTGAACCTGCTGAACGTGATCATCGACAAGGCATTTGCGAAAGGCATGAAGATCGTGCTGAACCCTTCGCCGTTCGATCACTTTATCGGGGAATGCGACCTGACGAAGGTGAGTCTGTTCATGATCAATGAAATCGAGGGTAAGCAGCTTACCGGGCTCACGGAGCCGGAGGCTATCCTCGCGAAGATCGCGGAGCTGTATCCGAACGCGGCGGTGGTCCTGACTCTGGGTGAGGACGGGAGCATGTTCGCGGGGGCGCCCGCGGCGGAGCTCGCCGGAACGCAGGCTGCGGCCGCGGCGGAGCGCGTGGTCGTGCGGCAGAAGGCCATCCCCACGAAGGCGGTCGACACGACCGCGGCCGGGGATACGTTCTCCGGGTATTTCCTGACGGCGTGGCTGTCCGGGAAGACGCCGGCCGAGAGCCTGAAAATCGCGTCTGTGGCATCGTCCATCGCGGTGGCCCGGAAGGGTGCGTCGATCTCGATCCCTGTGCGGGAAGAGGTGGAGCGGGCGCTGGTGTGAGCAGTCAGGACGCCCGTACTTGACAGACGTTACGCCCGGGCGGACCCGTTCGCTGCTCTCTGAACGGCTATGCCTCCGCACGGGAAAAAGAACTGGTATCATTCACAGAGGGTGAGAAATCTTTGATGGATTTCTCACCCTCGTTCATTCGAAAACATAATACGGAAATCATGTTTTCGACCTGTTCTTTTTCGTGCGCGTCGGCATGCCGTTCATGGTCGCAGTTCAATGTCCGCCCGAGCGTAATATCTGTCAACGCGGCAGCGTCTGACCACTCGCGGAGGTGCCCGCTCCGCATGGACATCCTCTTGACCACTTTGCCCCCACGCATTATCATATTATGGTCTGCACGCCACAGGCTGCCGGCACACGCCGGGGGCCTGTTCAGGTATGTTTACAGCCCGCGGGAATGCTCTTTTAGCGGGTACATTGGAAGGAGAAAAACATGAGCGTAGAATACATGGGCGATTACGAGGCGAAGAAGCTCATCGTCGAGCTGGGAAGACGCCTTTATGAGCGGGGCTATGTGGTTTCGAACGACGGTAATATCAGCGTGAAGGTTGCGGAGAACGAGATCTGGTGCACACCCACCGGCGTTTCGAAAGGCTACATGACCGAGGACATGATGGTGAAGATGGACCTGGACGGGAACATCCTGAAGGGGACCTGGAAGCCCTCGAGTGAGATCAAGATGCATATTCGCGTCTATCAGGAGAACCCAGAGGTGGGAGGCGTCGTACATGCGCACCCGCCGATCTCCACAGCCTATGCCTGCGCAGGCGTGCCGCTGGACGTTCCGATCCTCGCGGAGGCGGTCGTGCAGCTGGGCGAGGTGCCGCTGGCACCCTACGCGGTGCCCGGAACCCAGGAGGTGCCGGACAGCATTGCCCCGTTCTGCCGCACGCATAACGCCTGCCTGCTGGAAAACCACGGCGCGCTGGCCTGGGGCCCTGACGCCCTGACCGCGCTGCATCGCATGGAGTCGGTGGAGTTTTATGCCACGACGCTCCTGAACACAAAGCTGATCGGCCGCATGGCGCAGCTCGACCGCGAGCAGGTCGATGTGCTGACCATCCGCGCGATGGGGACGACCCGCCCGGGTCCGCGCTGAGCCTGGTCCGACGGCGCAGGAGCTGGCCGGCATGGCCCCTGGCTCCCGGGATAAACCGGAATGAATTAGATGGAATAACAGATCATGGCGAAGAAAAAAAATAAAAACAAAGCGAAGTCCGCGGCTTCTCCCGCGCTGACTTATACGGAGCGCAAGTCTGCCGAGGCAGCCGCGCAGAAAAAGAAGCGGAACGCCATTATTGCGGCGGCGATCGCGGTCATTGCCGCGGTGGTCGTATTTGTGCTGATCGGCTCTGCCGGTACCGGTATCTACGCTGCTCACACGAATGCGGTGACTGTCGTCGGCGTGCGTGTTTCCACGCCGGTCTATGATTATTATTACGAGAAGAGCTACTACGGTCTGGTCGATGCCTACGGAGACGATCTGGAGGCTTCGCTGGGTGAGGACTGGCAGGATATGGTCATTTCCTATGCGGACGTGTACTGCCAGCAGGAAGTCGCACTCTATACCGAAGCGGTGAACGCGGGCATGGAACTGTCTGCAGAAGGACAGCAGGCCGTGGAAGATTCGCTGGACGAGATGCGCTCCATGGCGTCCCAAAACGGGATCGAGGATGTAGATAGGTATCTGGCCGGTTCGGTTGGTGCGGGCTGTAATCTGGAGAACTACCGGCAGTACATGGAGATGAGCAGGCTCGCAGCAGAGTATTCGCAGGCGCACCGTGACAGCCTGACGTTTACCCAGGAAGAGATCGACGCGCGCTATGACGAAGATCCCTCGCGCTATGACATGTACACATTCTATTCGTATTATCTGTCGGGAGCAAGTGAGGCGGAGGCACGTGCGCTCGCGGCTCAGATCACGGATGTGGAGAGCTTCGACCGTGTCATCACGGAGCATCTGGGAGATGACGCGGATGAAGAAGAGGGCCTTCCTTCCGAGACTTCTTATCATGAAAATCTGCGCGTGTCTTACATGAACACCGGCATCCTGGAGTGGGTCGAGGCCGCTCCGCGCGCAGAGGGCGATGTCGCAGCCGTGGATTATAACGGCCGCGGGTATTTTATTGTTTATTATGTATCGAAAAACGAGGACCGTTCCGTCGTCGAATCGGAGGTCACGGAGGACCTTCGGGCGAATACGATGACAGAGTGGACGAATGAGATCCTGGATCGGTATCCGATCGAGCACAACTGGTTAGGCATGCAGGGCGTGGGTGCTTACGACAGAGACTGATTATTCAGGAACCGGCGCGGCGGATGCAGGAATGCGATGCCGTAGCCGGTTTTTGCGCACTGAGGAGATCAGAAGGAGTATTCATGATCAAATTCAGCGTCAAAAAACCGCTTACGATCTTCGTGCTGGCCATCGCAGTGGTCCTGATCGGTGTCATCGCGTATCTGCGCATGACCCCGGACCTGATGCCCAACATGGATTTTCCGTATGTCATGATCATGACGACCTACCCCGGCGCAAGCCCCGAGGTAGTCGAAGAAGAAGTCTCGAAACCGCTCGAGGCTTCCATGAGCACGCTTGAACATATTGAAACGGTCTCATCCGTCTCATCTGAAAACTATTCCATGGTCACGCTGGCCTTTGAGGATGGGACGAATCTGGACAATGTCACGCTGGACATCCAGCAGAGCATCACGCTGTTAGAAGCGGACTGGAATGACAATGTCGGAACTCCCTATGTCTTAAAAATCAATCCTTCCATGCTCCCGGTCGCGATGGTCGCGATCTCCCGCGAGGGCATGGATATCATCGAACTATCCGATTTCGTGGAGAATACCCTGCAGCCGCAGCTGGAGGGCGCCGACGGCATTGCCCGGATCTCCGCGACCGGCCTGGTAACGAATCAGATCCATGTGGTGATCGATCAGGACAAGATCGATCTCTTGAATGCCGCGATGGAGGAAGCCATCAACGGCGAGCTTGCCGATGCGCAGGGGGAACTGGACAGCGCCCGCAGTCAGCTGAACTCCGCGCGGAGCATGCTGCAGCAGGCGCAGACGGAACTGGCAGCGCAGACTTCCCAGGCCACGGGTCAGATGAATGCCCAGCAGGTCCAGCTGCTGCAGACCGAGATCGACCTGCGCGGTCAGCTCAGTGAGCTGAACGCCGCCAAGACGCAGCTTCAGACGCTTCTGACGCTGATGGAGACTGCTCGTTCTACGATCAACGATCTGCAGACGCGGCTTGCGGAGCTGGAGGCGCAGCAGCCGGCACTTCAAGACCTGCGCACGCAGTTGGATGAGGCGGACGCGGCGCAGCAGGCTGCGATCGACGCGGGGCTTGATTCCGATGACGAACAATATCAGCAGGCAGCCGCTGCGGTGCAGGCTGCCGAGGAAGCACTCGCGTCCGCAGGCCTGACCCGCGAGACGCTGGATCCGGCGATCGAGGCGCTCGAACAGGATGAAACGCCGCTGCGTGAAGCGCTGGCGCAGGTAGAACAGACACTGGCTGATAACGGGATCACCCCGGAAGAACTGGATTCACAGATCGCGCAGACCCGGGACGGGATCGCGCAGATCGATGCCGGCATTGCCCAGATCGAGGACGCGCTTGCGCAGCTGCAGAGCGGAACGCTCCAGATCTCGGATGCCATGACTACGCTGAGTCAGATGCAGACTTCTGGCATCCTGCAGATCGCGGAAAATACCGCGGCGCTGCAGTCAGGCCTGGCGCAGATCGAACTCGGCCAGACCCAGCTCGACAGCAGCCGTGACGCGGCGCTGGCGCAGGGAGACCTGTCCGGGACCGTGACCATCCAGATGGTCGCGCAGATCCTGGGAGCGCAGAACTTTAACATGCCTGCTGGCTATGTCGAGGAAAACGGCCTGCGGTACATGGTTTCGGTCGGTGATGAGATCGAAGACCTGGAGGAAATGCAGGATCTCCTGCTGTTCGACACCGGACTCGAGGGGGTCGGCGAGGTGCACCTGACGGACGTTGCGGAAGTTTTCGTGACGGATAACTCTGAGGATTCCTACGCGCGCCTGAACGGCTACGACGGTGTCATTCTTTCGTTTGAAAAACAGTCGAACGCCGCCACGGCCACGGTCTGCGATGCCCTGGAGGAGCGGCTGACTGAACTCGAGGAAGAGTATCCCGGGCTGCAGTTCGTGGCGCTGATGAACCAGGGCGACTACATTCATCTGATCATCGACGCGATCCTGTCGAGCCTGTTGTTCGGCGCACTGTTTTCCATCGTTATTCTGATCATTTTCCTGCGGGATCCGCGTCCGACCGTCATCACGGTCGTGGCCATTCCCATCAGCCTGCTGTTCGCGTTGGCGCTGATGTATTTCACGGGGATGACCCTGAACATGATCTCACTGGCCGGACTCGCGGTTGCGGTCGGCATGCTGGTGGATAACTCGATCGTGGTCATTGAAAACATCTATCGTCTGCGCTCGAAGGGGGCCACGGTCGCGCAGGCGGCCGCCACCGGAACGAAGCAGGTGGCCGGCGCGGTCACGGCATCGACCCTCACGACGATCTGCGTGTTCCTGCCCATCGTGTTCACGCACGGCACGGTCCGCGAGATGTTCCAGGATCTGGGCCTGACCATGGGCTTTTCGCTGGCGGCAAGTCTCATCATCTCACTGACGCTGGTCCCGGCCATGGCCGTGAAGCTCCTGAAGAGCGATAAGATCTTCCAGAAGAAAAAGAAAGGCGAAGGCCGCATCTACCGGGCGTACCGGAAGATGTCCGGCTGGTCCCTGAATCATAAAAAGATCGTACTGCCCGCGGCGATGGGGCTCGTAGTGCTGACCGCGCTTTTGGCATTGTCCAGAGGCTTCAGCTTCCTGCCGAACGTGGACACCGAGCAGCTGACCCTGACGGTCACGATGCCGGAGGAGACCACCCGCGAGGAGGCCATCGGCTACACGGAGCAGATCCTGGAGGTCGTCTCCGGGGTCGAGGAGGCCGAGGACGTCGGCGCCATCATGGGAAGCTCGGTCGGCTACGGCTCGCTGAGCGGCAGCATGGCCACAGCGGGTGCTTATGATGTGACCATGTATGTGAGCCTGGAGGAGGGAACTTCCGGCGCGGCGGTCGGCCGGCAGATCATCCGCGACTGTGCGGACCTGCCCTGCGAGATCACGGCGGATTCGTCTTCGGGCCTGAACATGGCGAATTACTTCGGCAGCGGGGTTTCCATCAATGTCTACGGCGATGACATGGAATCCATGCAGCAGGCCGCGCGCGGCATCGCGGCTGCGGTCGCGGAGATCCCCGGCGTCGAGAATGTGAATAACGGTCTGGATGACGCGGAGACCGCTATCCATGTGACCGTGAACAAGTATGAGGCCATGCTGCGCGGCTACACCGTGGCGCAGGTCTATATGCAGGTCGCGGAGAAACTTTCCGGCAGCGTGACCGCGCTGGATCTGGCGTGGGAGGATCAGACCGCGGATGTCGTGGTTGAAAATGCCGACGCGGTGACGCCGGACGACCTGCGCGCCATGGAGTTTACCTGGACGGACCACGATGGCGAAGAGCAGACCGTGCGTCTGGATCAGATCGCGACGATCCGTGAGACGACCAGCCTGACTTCCATTAACCGCGAGGGACAGAAGCGTTACGTGCAGGTCACCGGAGCGGTCGAGGAAGGACAGAATGTCACACTGATCGCGCAGCAGGCGCAGGAGAAGGTCTCAGCGCTGAACCTCCCGGAGGGCATTACCGTGGAGTTCGGAGGCGAGAACGAGGAGATCATGACCGCGGTGCGGCAGCTGGGCCTGATGCTGGTGCTGGGTATCGTGCTGGTGTACTTCGTCATGGTCGCGCAGTTCCAGAGCCTGAAGAGCCCGTTCATCATCATGTTCACTATTCCGCTGGCGTTTACGGGCGGCTTCCTGGCGCTTTTGATCGCGGGCTTTGATGTGAGCGTGATCGCGCTGATCGGCTTTGTCATGCTGACCGGTGTCATCGTAAATAACGGCATCGTGCTGGTCGACTACACGAACCAGCTGCGGGCGGCCGGGATGGAGCGGCGCGCGGCACTCACGCAGGCGGGCGTCACGCGTATGCGGCCCATCTTCATGACTACGCTGACTACGGTGCTCGGCCTGATCGTGATGGCGGCCGGCGGAAATATCGGCACGAAGCTGATCCAGCCCATGGCGCTGGTGTCGATCGGCGGTCTGCTGTACGGCACGGTCATGACCTTGTTCGTGGTGCCGTGCATCTATGATATTATGAACAAAGGACCGGTCGTCGTCGTGAAGGACGAGGATCTGTACTTTGAGGATGACCCGAACGATGTGTCGGACGAGATCCCGGAGGGGGCGCTGCCCGAGGGGGAGGACATCGTGCCGGACGCCCCGGAAGCATTGCCGGCAGAGGCGGATGCCCCGGAAATATTGCCCGAAGAAACGAATGAAACGGACGACAGTCCGGAAACAGAAGGAGGAGACCATGCATCAGTTTAAACCCGTGACCCCGCGCATGCAGTTGATGCACGACAAGGTCCGCGACCGTGTCATGAAGACGGACGCCGAGCGAGCCATGATCGTGACCGAGTGTGCGAAACAGAATGAATCTGTCATTCCCTACCTGAAGAAGGCCCTGTATTTTAAGGCCATCTGTGAGAAGATGACCGTCCGCGTCGAGGACTGGGAGATGATCGTCGCGAATAACGCGACGACGTTCTGCGGCACCTCGATCACTCCGGACTGGAACGGAGCGACGTTCGCGACATTGCCCGTGGACAGCGGACAGTGGACGCTGCGCGAGGACGGCTATTATCATAACCCCGACACCGATGAGATCGACCTGGCCATCCATCCCGACGAAGTCGAGAAGCTGCGTTCCATCGCGCCCTACTGGCGCGGGAAGACCTACAGCGACATCGCTGCGGCCTGGACCCCGCTGGGATACGAGGAGCTGTGCGGCATGCAGTGCTCCGCGACGCAGCCCGGCGCGCCTCTGATGATGCTGCCCTCGGGCCACATGACCCCCGGCTATAAGAAGATCCTCGAGGTCGGCTACGGCGCCATTAAGAAAGAGGCGCAGGACTGGCTCGACGCGCACGTGAACGACCTGATGGGCGAGGACGCCAGAAAGGTCCTGTTCTACCAGGCGGTCGTCTATGTCTGCGAGGGCGCGACGACCCTGCTGAACCGCTACGGCGATAAGTGTCTGGAGAAGGCCGCCGAGTGCGCCGACCCCGAGCGCAAGGCCGAGCTCGAGTCCATGGCGGATTCGCTGCACTGGATCAGCGAGAACCCGGTCCGCACGTTCCGCGAGGCGCTGCAGGGCGCGATTTCCTACGCGTACATGATCCACGACTACGCCTATGTGCCGGATGTGTCGTCGTTCGGCCGCATCGACCAGTACACCTGGCCGTACCTGAAGGCGGACCTGGAGGCCGGCCGCATCAATGAAGAGCAGGCACAGGAGATGATGGACTGCTACTTCATGAAGATCAACAGCATGTACAGCGTCGGAAACCTGACCGCGCTGAGCCGGATCATCGGCATCGGCAACACCTACATGCACAACACCATCGGCGGCGTGGATCCTGTGACCGGCGAGGACGCGTCGAACCCCGTGACGTATATGGCGCTGGAGTCCGTGGGCCGTCTGAGCCTGCATGACCCGACCATCTCGCTGCGCGTAAATAAGAACACACCGGACGATCTGTGGAACCTGGCCATCGAGACGTCGCGCCTGGTGGGAGGCCTGCCGCTGTTCCAGAACGACGAGGTGATCATCCCCGGCATCATGAAGGAGC
>CAYLPO010000042.1:0-8040 GCA_964385575.1 uncultured Lachnospiraceae bacterium
GTTCGGAGTTCCGCTCAACGAGAGCGACCCGAGCGGAGATGCGCATGAATGGACGGAATTAACTGGATTTACACATACTACCAGGGAATTCAGGACGGGACATTTCTGGTAGGGCGGTGGGTTCGACTTGTATATGAGTATCTGGTGAAAGGACTGCATGAGAAGCAGTTCTTTTTTGATGCTCGGAAGGCTAACGCAGCCATCGACTGGAAGGAGTCGCACTGCTTCCATACTGAGGGGCCCCTCGCTCCTGGCCCGGTGAAGCTGGAGGTATGGCAAAAGGCTAAGACGTCCGCTGTCTACGGCATAGTGGACGAAAGAGGGCACAGGCAGTTCCGCGAGATTTTCGAGGTCGTCGGAAGAAAGAACGGGAAGAGTCTCGATTCCGCTATGGACGGGAACTTCACTTTTCGCGAGGACGGTGGATACGGCGCGAGGGTGTTCTGCATCGCCCCCAAGCTGGAGCAGGCGGACATCATATACAACACCATCTGGAAAATGATAGAGCTCGACCCGGAACACCAGGCACAGCTCGAGCTTCTTGAGGAACGGGACGAGCATAACCGGCGGCTGCACTCGGACGCGATGGTGGCAAAACACCGGAAGGGAGACCTGTGCATCTCCGGGACAAACTCCACAGTGAAAAAGATAGCGTTCAACTCGAAGAGCTCGGACGGCTTCAACCCTTCACTTACCATCTGCGACGAGGTCGCGGCGTGGCAGGGTGACAAGGGCCTCAAGCAATACGAGGTCATGAAGTCCGCCATGGGCGCGAGGCCGGAGAGCTTGTTAATAAGCTGCACGACCTCCGGCTACGTGAACGACGGCATCTACGACGAGCTCATGAAGCGGAGCACCCGGTTCCTTCTGGGGGAGAGTAAGGAGACGCGGCTACTCCCGTTCCTGTACATGATCGACGAGGTCGATAAGTGGAACGACATCAACGAGCTGCGGAAGAGCAACCCGAACCTCGGAGTCTCCGTATCGGTGGACTACCTCCTGGAAGAGATCGCGGTCGCGGAAGGGTCCCTCTCCAAGAAGGCCGAGTTCCTGACGAAGTACTGCTGCATCAAGCAGAACAGTTCTCTGGCCTGGCTTCCGGCGGAGGATGTAAACCGCATGACGGGCGAACCTCTGAAGCTGGAGGACTTCGCGCACTCTTACTGCGTGGCCGGAATCGACCTCTCGCAGACGACTGACCTGACCGCTGCCTGCGTGGTAATCGAGAAGGGCGGGGAGCTCTATGTCTTCGCTAAGTTCTTCCTCCCAGCGGAGAAGATAGACGAGGCGACGACCCGGGACGGCCTTCCGTACAACGTGTATATCCAGCGCGGGCTCCTGCAGCCCTCCGGTGAGAACTTCGTGGACTACCGGGACTGCTACGCCTGGCTGACCGGCCTCGTGGAGCAGTACGAGATCCTGCCCTTGATGACAGGCTACGACCGCTACTCGGCACAGTACCTGATCAACGACATGGAAGCGTATGGATTTAGAACCGATTCAGTGTATCAGGGCGAGAACCTGTACCCGGTCATCCGCGAGACGGAAGGCCTCATCAAGGACGGGCGGATCCATATCGGAGACAACGACCTTCTGAAGATCCACCTCCTGAACTCGGCGATCAAGATGAGCACGGAACGCGGGCGCGGGAAGCTGGTGAAGCTCGCGGTTGCTGACCATATTGACGGAACGGCTGCACTACTGGACGCGATGTGTGTGCGGCAGAAACACGATCAAGAGATCGGGGATCAACTGAGGAACTAAGACATGTCATTATTTGATTTTCTGTTCAAGAACCGGCCGAAGGTGACGGAGAAGTACGAAGGAACCTTCAAGATGCTCAACGGCTACACGCCGCACTTCACAAGCTACGGCGGGAGCGTGTACGAGAGCGAGCTGCTCCGGGCGGCGATCAATGCCAGGGCGACGCACATCTCCAAGCTGAAGGTGGAGATCACCGGCACGGCGAGACCGGCCCTGCAGAACAAGCTGAAGCACGGACCGAACCAGCTGCAGACCTGGAGCCAGTTCCTGTACAGGCTATCGACCATCCTGGACATCCACAACACGGCCTTCATCGTCCCGGTGTACGACCAGTACGGCGAGCCCTCCGGCATCTTCACGCCGCTCCCGCAGCGGTGCGAGGTGGTGCAGTACGGCGAGACGCCCTTCCTCCGGTATGAATTTTCAAACGGCCAGCGGGCGGCGATCGAGATGGCGTACTGCGGGGTGCTGACGAAGTACCAGTACAAGAACGACATCTTCGGCGAGACGAATCACGCGCTGTTCCCGACGATGGACCTCATCCACATCCAGAACCAGGGCATCGAGGAAGGCGTGAAGAGCGCGGCGACCTACCGCTTCATGGCGAAGGTGAACAACTTCACCAAGACGGAAGACCTCGCTAAGGAGCGGAAGCGGTTCACAGAGGAGAACTTCTCTTCCGACGCACAGGCGGGCGGGATCCTGCTCTTCCCGAACACGTACACGGACATCAAACAGGTGGACGTGAAGCCGTGGGTCGTGGACGCGGACCAGATGAAGATTATTAAGGACAACGTCTTCGAGTACTTCGGCGTGAACGAGGAGGTCCTTGAGAACAAAGCCTACGGTGATGCCTGGAGCGCGTTCTATGAGGGCGCGATCGAGCCGTTCGCGATCCAGTTCAGCGAGGTCATGACGAAGATGCTGTTCACCCTGAGGGAACAGAGCACGGGGAACGGTGTCATGGCGACGGCGAACAGGCTGCAGTACATGAGCAACGCGGACAAGCTGAACGTTTCCTCGCAGCTGCTCGACCGTGGAATCATGTCCATAAATGATGTGCGCGAGATCTGGCAGCTCCCGCCGGTGGAAGGCGGCGACGCGAGGATCATCCGGGGCGAGTACTACACGACCGATGAAAAATTAACGGAGGGCGGAGATGAATAAAGAAATCAGGGCGTTCGACTTTGAAGTCAGAGCCGAACAGAACGAAGAAAACGGCAAGTACCTCTCAGGCCAGCCGATCGTCTTCAACGAACGGACGAACCTCGGCTGGTATGACGAGATCATCGCAGACGGCGCACTCGATGAGGCAGACCTCAGAGACGTGCGTTTTTTAGTTAACCACAACACCGACATGATCCCGCTGGCGCGGTCGCGGAACAACAACGCGAACAGCACCATGCAGCTGGAGGTCGTGCCGGGGGCAGGCATGAGCATCCGCGTCAACCTGGACACGGAAAACAATGCCGAAGCAAGAAGCCTTTACTCGGCTGTGGAGCGTGGGGACCTTTCCGGAATGTCCTTCATGTTCTCGGTCGATAAGGATAGCTGGGAAGACATCGACACGGAGCACCCGACGCGGACGATCCTGTCCTTCTCGAAGGTGTTCGAGGTGTCGGCTGTCACGTTCCCGGCGTATGAAGCGACTTCTATCCAGGCACGTGGCCTGTCCGAAGCACTGGAGAGTGCCCGGACATCACTGGAGAGTGCAAAAGCCGAAGCGAGGGAGACGGAGCGCAGGAAACAGAAAATCAGGATTCTCATGGAGGCGTAAATGGAACTCAAAGAGATGACCATCGAAGCCCTGGAGGAGAGGAAGGCGGCCATTCTCGCCGAGCTCGACGCTCCGGAGGCTGACCTTGACGCGCTGGAGGAAGAAGTCAGGGCGATCAAGGAAGAATTAGAGAGCCGTGCAGCGGCTGAAGCGAAGCGGGCAGAGGTCCGCGCTCAGGTCGCGCAGGGCGAAGGAACTGTTGTTCAGAAATTTACTGAAGAAAAGAGGGAAGTAAAACCCATGGAAGAAATCAGAAACAGCGCGGAGTATATCAACGCATTCGCGAACTATATCAAGAGCGGCGACGCCACTGAGTGCCGTGCGCTTATCTCCGAGAACGCCACGAACGGTACCGTCCCGGTCCCGGAACTGGTCTATGACATTGTTAAGACAGCATGGCAGCGTGAAGGCATCATGAGCCGCGTCCGCAAGTCCTACCTCAAGGGCAACCTCAAGGTCGGTTTTGAGATCAGCGGATCCGACGCAGCCACCCACAACGAAGGCGCCTCCGTCGACGAAGAGTCCCTCGTCCTCGGCATCGTTGAGCTCGTCCCGGCATCCATCAAGAAGTGGATTTCCATCTCGGACGAAGCCCTCGACCTCTCCGGTGAGTCCTTCCTCCAGTACATCTATGACGAGCTGGCCTACCGCATCGCGAAGAAGGCCGCCGACCTGCTGGTCGCGAAGATCGAAGCCTGCGGCACGGTCTCTACAACGACCTGCCCGTCGGTTCAGACGGTCGCTGCTTCCAGCGTTTCCGTCGGCCTCGTAGCGGAAGCCCTGGGCAAGCTCAGCGACGACGCTGCCAACCCGACCATCATGATGAACAAAGCCACATGGTCCGCGTTCAAGTCGGCCCAGTACGCGAACAGCTACGCCGTGGACCCGTTCGAGGGCTATGATGTCGTGTTCAACAACACGATCACGGCGTTCAGCGCGGCGTCTACGGGCGACACGTTCATGATCGTCGGCGACCTTGACCAGGGCGCACTTGCGAACTTCCCGAACGGCGAAGAGATTACGTTCAAGTTCGACGAGATGACTCTCGCGACCTCTGACCTGGTCCGCATCATCGGCAGGCAGTTCGTCGGTCTCGGAGTGGTCGCTCCGGATGCGTTTGTCAAAGTCGAAAAAAACTGATTGAGCCCGCCGTCGGGGCCATCGTAGGCTCGGCGATCGTGGGCGTCAGCAAAATCTGACACACAAGGAGAAAAGCATGAGAACACTAATTGCTATACCGTGCATGGATCAGGTTCCTGCCCAGTTCATGCAGTCGCTTGCCACCTTGAGAAAGGTCGGCGAGTGTACTGTGGCGACCCAGATCGGGAGCCTGATCTATACCTCGCGGAACAAGCTGGCACAGAAAGCCATAGAGATTGAGGCAGACTACGTTTTATGGCTCGACTCGGACATGGTCTTCCCGCCGGACCTCTTAGAGAGAATGATGGACCGGCTGAAGAAGGACAAGCTCGACATTCTGACGGGGCTCTACTTCAGAAGAGTGCACCCGTACACGCCGGTGCTGTTCGACAAGCTCAAGATGGTCGGGAACGTGTGCAACTGGACAGAGTTCAAGGAGCTGCCGGAAGAGCCTTTCGAGGTCGGCGGCTGCGGCTTCGGCTGTGTGCTCATGGACGCGGGAGTCTTTCTCGATGTCCAGGGAAGATTCGGGAACATGTTCGCGCCAATAGCCAACACAGGTGAAGACCTGGCGTTCTGCTGGCGTGCGAGGGAGTGCGGTTACAAAATCATCTGTGACCCTGACATAACGGCGGGTCACGTGGGTCATATCATCGTCAACAAGGAATTTTACAAGGGGCTCAGAAATGTCAATAGTTAACGATGTCAAGAAAGCACTCAGGGTAACGACGGACGCCTTCGACGACGAGATCGCGCTGCTCATCGACGCGGCATATCAGGATCTCGGAATCGCGGGGGTAGAGCCGGAAGTCCCGGGTGACGCGGTCGTTCTTCGGGCGGTCATCACATACTGCAGGCTGAACTTCGGAAGCCCGGACGACTACGATCGGCTGAAGGCATCCTACGACGAGCAGAAGGCTCAGCTGTCAATGTCTACGGGGTACACGGTATGGACAGATCAGACATAATCTACCTCATCTCCGAGACCCAGACGCAGGACGACACCGGGGTGTGGCGGAGAACGTACAACCGGCGGATGGTCTTCTGCGATGTCCGGAGCGTGACGGCGAACGAGTTCTTCGAGGGCGGTCGGAACGGGCTCAATCCTGAGTACCAGTTCACCATGTTCGCGCCTGACTACGAGAACGAGAGAATTGTGGAGTACAACGGCATGAATTATGCCGTGTACAGAACGTACCTCGCGAGGACGGACACGCTGGAGCTCTACGTACAGAGAGAGGGCGGCACGAATGGCATCTAACAGCCTCAACTTCGAGCAGACCGTGAAGTTCATGCTGCAGAACTACTCGGCAGCGGCCGCACAGGCGACCTTCAAGGTGGTCCCAGAGGTGGCGAAAGAAGCCGCCCAGAAGCTGAAGCAGACCTCGCCGAAACGCCAGGGCAAGTACGCCCGGAGCTGGAAGGTGAAGCAGGAGAAAGGCCGCCTCAAAGTGATGGTCACCGTCTTCTCAGACAAGCCGGAGTACAGGCTCACGCATCTGCTCGAATACGGCCACGCCAAGCGAGGCGGCGGCAGGGTGCAGGGCATCGAGCACATCGCTCCGGTGGAGGAATGGGCCAATAATGAGGCGGTTGACCGCATCATTGAAGAAATCAGAAGGATGACGATATGACCTATCAGGAAATAGCGACCATGATCTCAGCGATGGGCGTGCCGTTTGCTTATTACCAGTTCGACGCGAATACGGCACAGGCTCCGCCGTTCATTTGCTTCTTCTACAGCGAGGACGGGGATCTGATCGCGGACAACATCAACTATTCAAAACTCGAGCGGCTGAACATAGAGCTCTACACCGACGCGAAGGACTTCGCCATGGAGGCGGTGGTCGAGGGCATTCTCAGGAACTACGAACTGCCCTACACAAAGGCCGAGACCTACATCGACAGCGAGAGGCTCTACGAGGTCGTCTACGAGACTACTGTTGTGATTACGGGGCCCGCTGCCGACACCGACCTCGTCGGGGACGCGAGAGCGGACTTCGCAAAAATCAGGGGGTAAATAATGGCCAACAAAATCAAATACGGCCTCAAGAATGTCTACTACGCCGTGGCGACTATCGGCAGCAACGGCTCGGCGACCTACGATACGCCGGTAGCGTTCCCGGGGGCTGTTAACCTTACGCTCGACGCGGACGGCGACCTCACACCGTTCTACGCGGACAACATCGAGTACTGGATCTCTTCGGGTAACAACGGATACTCCGGCAGCCTTGAGATGGCCAGAGTCATCGACAGCTTCAAGAAGGACTGCCTCGGCTATGTCACGGACGGCCACGGGGCACTCGTTGAGAACTTCAACGCGGAGGCGGTACACTTCGCCCTCATGTTCCAGTTCGAGGGTGATGAGAAAGCGACCCGTCACGTAATGTACAACTGCACGGCTTCCCGTCCCGGTTCCTCCGGCCAGACCAGAGGCGAGACGACGGAGCCGCAGACGGAGACGATCAACCTCAGCGCGAAGAGCGTGTACAACACCAGCCTCGACCTCGACATCGTCAAGGCAGAGCTGACAGACGGCGTGTACGACACCGGCTACCAGGCGTGGTTCACCACGGTCTACCAGCCGACAGCACCGAGCACATCTACATGATAAGGGTGAAGCGCATGAGGAAAACGGTCAATATTGGGGGAAAAGATACGGAGCTGGTGGCGAATGCTGCCAGCCCGTACCTTTATAAGATGATTTTTAAAGAGGACTTCCTCAAGAAACTCCAGGACAAAGACCCGGACCTTGAGATCGTCCAGAAGATGGCGTTCGTCATGGCGAAGCAGGGCGAGATCACGAACATGACCAAGCTGGCGGAGCTCTCCACGGACGACTATCTGGAGTGGCTGCTCCAGTTTGAGCCGATGGACATCATGATGGTCTCGGAGGAGATCATGCAGATCTACCTCGGGCAGACGAAGGGGACTTCGGTCCCAAAACCAAAGGGCGACTGACGGATCGCCCATACACGACAGGGCTCTACCTGTTGCGCTGTCTCGAAGTCGGGCTCCGTCTGGAGGACCTCCATCAGCTCGATTATGGGACAGTAATCGACCTTTTAACAGAGCGCGGCAACGACCACGAAGAGTGGGACTACGTAGCCACGCAGGAAGATTTCGACAGGTTCTAATTCATGGCATCTAACCGTATCAAAGGTATCACGATCGAGATCGACGGCAACGTTACCAAGTTACAGAAGGCCCTCGACTCGACGAATAAAGACCTCAAGACAACACAGAGCAACCTTCGCGATGTCAACAAGCTGCTCAAGCTGGACCCGGGCAACGTTGACCTGTTAAGGCAGAAGCAGAAGCTCCTCAACGACGCGATCAGCGGCGTGAACGACCGCCTC
>CAYLPO010000042.1:8050-9686 GCA_964385575.1 uncultured Lachnospiraceae bacterium
GAAGGAAGCCCTCAGGCAGCTGAAAGAGGCAGACCAGACGCCGGAAGTTACCCAGCAGATGGAAGCCCTCCAGAGGCAGATCGCGGACGACGAGGCGTATCTGAAGAAGCTGAAGGGTGAGGCGAAGGACTTCGGGAACGTAGCCGCTCAGCAGTTCAAGCTGGCCGGTGACAAGATCTCCGCCTTCGGAGACAAGGTCGGGCAGGTAGGGCAGAAGCTCGTACCCATCTCGACCGGAGCGGCGGCTATCGGTGCGGGGCTTGTAAAGCTGGGGTATGACTCCGTCAAGACAGCGGACGACCTCAACACGATGGCGAAGCAGACGGGCGTCACGACGGACGAGCTCCAGAAGATGCAGTACGCTTCCGACCTTGTGGATGTGTCGGTGGAAGACATCACCGGCGCGATGGCCAAGCTGAAGAAGAAGATCGACCCGAACAACAAGGCCCTGCAGGACCTCGGGGTATCCGTCACGAACGCGGACGGAACTCTGAGGAACACCACGGATGTCTTCTATGACACGGTGGCGGCTCTCAGCCAGATCGAGAACGAGACCGAACGCGACCAGGCTGCGATGGAGCTCTTCGGGCGCGGTGCGGACTCTCTGGCAGGCATCATCGACGACGGCGGTGCAGCCCTCAGGGCCTACGGCGAGGAAGCCCAGAACATGGGCCTCATCCTCGACCAGGACACGCTCGACAGCCTCAACGCCACGAACGACATGATCGACCAGATGAAGGCGACCGTCCTGGCTACCTTCGCGGAGGTCGGTGCGGATGTGGCGACCGTGCTCCAGCCCGCGCTGCAGAGCGCAGCGGACTTCATCGGCGGGATCACGGAGAAGCTCAGGGAACTCACACCCGAACAGACGGAGATGATCCTCAAGATCATCGGCATTGTGGCGGCAATCGCGCCGCTGCTCATCGGGATCGGCAAGGTGATAAGCATCGGCGACAAGCTGGTGTCGGCCATCGGCACGATCGTAGGAGCCCTCGGCGGGCCTCTGACCATTGCCATCGCCGCGATCATAGCCATCGGTGTCCTGTTGTGGAAAAACTGGGACACCATCAAAGAGAAGGCGACCGCCGTGAAGGACTGGGTCGTCGATAAGTGGAACGCCCTCAAGGAAGGCATGAACAACGCCATCAACGCCGTGAAGCAGTTCACTTCCGAGCGTCTGGGTGCGATCAAACAGGCGTACCAGGACGCGGGCGGCGGCATCAAGGGCGTAATATCCGGGGCGATGACAGCGGTGAAGCAGTACTTCCGGGACGCCTTCAACGTTCTGAACCAGCTGACCGGCGGCAAGCTCGGCGAGATCAAGGACAAGTTCGTAGCTAAGTTCAACGCGATCAAGGAGTTCGTGAAGGGCGTGATCGAGAAGATCAAGGGCTTCTTCAGCTTCAATATCGAGCTGCCTCACATCAAACTGCCGCACTTCTCCATCCAGCCGTCCGGCTGGAAGCTCGGCGACCTTCTGAAGGGCGAGATCCCGCACCTCGGCATCGAGTGGTATAAGCGGGCCTACGACAACCCGGTCCTCTTCACTTCCCCGACCGTGGTATCCACACCCGGCGGGCTGAAGGGCTTCGGCGACGGCAACGGCGGGGAACTGGTCTATGGCCGTGACTCGCTC
>CAYLPO010000043.1:0-8157 GCA_964385575.1 uncultured Lachnospiraceae bacterium
GGCGGCCCGGCGGCGGGCCCCGACGACGCCGCGGCGGCGGTGGACGACTCCGACGCCGCGGCCAAATCCGCGGAGGATCAGAAATGAACATCGAACAAGTCCTTACCGAATACGATGCCATGTTTGGCGTCAAACAGCCGGACGAGATCCAGGCCTTCCTGCTCGCCCGCCTGCAGGAAGCAGATGCGGAGGGTGACGACAGCGCGCAGCTGACCCTCTGGAACGAGTACACCGGATTCTGCCGCGACCGCGGCAAGCGGGAAGAGGCGCTGAACGGCTGCCGGCAGCTGAAACGCCTCTCCACGAAGATGGGGATCGCGGACACGGTTCCCTTTGCAACTACAATGATCAACATGGCGAACGCCTACCGGGTCTTCCGGTGCTTCGACGAGGCAGCTGAGCTGTATCCGCAGATCGAACAGATCTATCTGCGGGAGCTTCCGGCGGACGCCTTTGAGATCGCCGCGCTCTATAACAACTGGGCGCTGCTCTTTTCCGATCTCGGCGACCCTGCCTCTTCAGCGGCCATGCTGCGAAAGGCCCTTTCCGTCATCGACCGGACGCCCGCATTTGCGATCCCGCAGGCGAGCACCCGGGTCAACCTGGCCTGCACGCTCCGCGCGATGCGCGCCTCGGATCCTGCGCAGGCAGAGGCGTACAACGAAGACGCGAAGCGCTATCTGGACGAAGCGGTCTCCCGCTTCCGCGCCGCAGATCCGAACGACTATCATTACAGCGCCGCCCTGTCCGCCATGGCGGATATCCAGATGGAGGAAGGCGCATACGCGGAGGCTGCGGAAACCCTCACAGAAGCCATGCGCATCATGAAGATGTACATGGGAGAAAACGCCAAATACCGGAACCTGCAAAAGAAGCGCGAGGCAGCGCTTGCGGCTGCCGAAGGGGAGGGGAGGTAGGCTTTGTTCAAGGAAATGACGACCATCGGCGCCTGCCGCCGCCTATACGAAGAACAGGGCGCCCCCATGATCCACGCGCAGTTTCCCGCCTACGAAAGCCGCATCGCCGTCGGCGTCTGCGGGGAGGGCTCGGACTGCTTCGGCTATGACGACGCGATCTCCCGCGATCACGATTGGGGCACCGGGTTTTGCCTGTGGCTGACGGACGAAGACTACCGCGAGATCGGCCCCGCGCTGCAGGCCGCCTACGAGCGCCTGATCGGCGGCGCGGATGGGTCGCGGCTGGAGACACGCCGCGGTGTGACCACGATCCGCGATTTCTATCGCCGGATCCTGCAGGTGGACATCGATCCCGCGCGGCCCGGGATGACAGCCCAGCAGTGGTTCACGATCTCAGAAGATAAGCTCGCCTGCGCGATAAACGGCGAGGTGTTCCGCGACGATGCGGGGCTTTTCAGCCGCGTGCGGGAGGAACTGGAACTTTACTACCCGGACCGCATCTGGCGCATGCGGCTGGTCAACGCGATCCACCACTTCAGCCAGTACGGGCAGGCCAACTACGGCCGCTGCATGGCGCGGGGAGATGCGGCCGCGGCGGAGCTCTGCCGCGCGCGGGGCATCGAGGCCGCGATGACGCTCGCATTTCTGATCCGGCGCACCTACGCCCCCTACTATAAGTGGACGTGGCGCGCGCTGACGGAGCTGCCCGGGTGTATGCCGCTTGCACAAAGTCTAAAGCGCCTCTCCCTCCTCCCCTCCCAGCAGCCGGTCTGGGAAATGTATGAATATTCCCCGCTGCATCCGAATCCGGACGACCGGATCGAGCAGGCATTCGAGGAGGCTGCCCGGATCCTGGCGGACATGCTCTATGCGGCCGGGCTGACGGAGGACAAAACCTCATTCCTCGAATACCACTGCGCCTATCTGAGCGCGCACATGAACGAGCCGGTAGTCCCGCGGGAGTGAACGGCGCGCGGGCTGCACCTTGCAGAACAACACCGCGCCGCGCGCAGGCCGGCGGCAGACTGCCGCAGATCTGACCGCCAGTCACGCGCCGGCGGCTGCACATTATCCCGCCGCACGGCGCAGCAAAGGAGGATCCCATGCATCAGACATACAGTCCCATCATTGAGGAGATCATCGCCCGGGAATGGGCGATGTTTCAGGAAGTGAACAACATCGGCGGCAGGGCCTCCTGCCAGGATCAGCCGGAGACCTTCCGCAGGATGCGGGCCGCCCAGTATCTGAACTGGCCCGAAGAGCTGCTTGCGAGCATCCGGACTGACCTGATCCGGGCGGAAGAAGCCGGCTGGAACATGATCACGGAGAAGTATGCCCGCATGATGGAGCACACCCACCCGGCCGAATACGCCGCGCTTGCGGATGCGCTCCCCGTTCGGAGCGCGGAGCGGCTCGCCGCACAGGAATCCGTCATCGCCCGCGAAGTCGCCTGGGACGAGGACTTCTGCGCGCGGCACCCGAAGTACGCGAGCCGCGGCCGCCACGTCCATTCAGCGGACGACAATGCCTACGAGACCTCTTCCGAGACTTACCTCCGCGGGGAGATGTCCACGTGGTCGGACGAGACCTTCCGTCTCTACCGGGACTGGAACGACTCCCTTGCGGCCGAAGGCCGGAACCTTTCCGAAATGACCGCAGAGAAACTGGTCCGCCAGTACGGCTATGCATCCATCGACGAGGCAGAGGCCGGCATGTAGTCCAATTAAACAGAACATTCCCGATCAAAAAACCGTCCCCGCTTCAAGCGGGGTTTTCCCGTTACAGCAAGCAGGGCTGCCCGAAGGCAGCCCTGTTGTCATCCGCAGTTCGCGGTCTTTGATGGTTGCGATTATCCCGCCGCATAATGTCCGCTGCGGCGGTGCATCTCTTCCTTGGCGCGCGGCGCGTCAACGCCGCTGCGCGATGCGATTACGCCTGCTGTTCTTGTCTTCTCTACAGGAAGGATCTGATCAGCAGCGCCTCCAGCAGCAGGAGGATGGCTCCGATACCGAGGTCAACATTTCTGAAGGTGGTGACCATCTTGTCCGGTGCATCCGCAGGATCGCTCTCCACGCCCGTGTAGTAGCCGCTGTTCACGATGGTGTACATGATGTTCTTGCACGCCTGGCGCATCGCGAGGGCCGCGGTAGCGCTCTGGTCGGTGAACTGGTTGGTCTCTGCGCTTCCGAATCCGAGCATCAGATCGTTGCCGTTTCTGACGCCGTGGTCGGAGTACATGAAGCCGTAGGAGCCGTCATAGTCGGTCTCGACCATGCCGACGAATCCCCACTCGTCACGCAGCACGTTGTTCAGCAGGTTGCCGTTAGCCGTGCTCGGTCTGGTGCCGATGAAGTTGAACGAGCTCATCACCGCGAGGGTCTTGCCTTCGTACGCCTTGACGGCCATCTCGAAGGGCTTCAGATAGATCTCGCGGATCGCCTGCTCGTCTGCGAAGGTCAGCAGGAACGTGCAGCGGTTGGTCTCCTGATCGTTCAGCGCGAAGTGCTTGATGTACGGATACACCAGGTTCTCCACCGCGCCGTTGATCTCAGCTGCTGCACAGTAGCCTGCCAGCACGCCATCCTCGGAATAGTACTCGAAGTTACGTCCCGCAAATGCACTTCTGTGCGTGTTCATAGCAGGTCCGTACCAGCCGAAGTTGCTGGCTTCCACGTACTCTGCCGTCATGGAGCTTCCGATCTCCTTCAGCAGTTCCTTGTTCCAGGTCTGTGCCATGACGATCTCGCCCGGATAAGAGGTACCGTACGCGCCGGTCAGGAAGTTGTTCAGACCCGCAGGACCGTCGCAGTCCGCGGTAGCGACCTTGCCGACCGAAGGCACTGCAGCAGTCTGCCAGCCGCCCAGGTTGATCATCAGCGCCATGTCTTCGAAGCTCAGCTGGTCGAGCAGCGTCTCCCAACTCTCGTCATCGTACTCTTTTCCGACCATATCGTACAGGCTCATGCCGTTATCGGCGCCGAGGGTCGGCATCTGATCATCTGCATTGTCCAGCGTCGTCGGATCATAAGTCCCGCTGGTGATCGGCTCAACCTCCGAACGGATCTCGTCGCTCATCTTGTACGCAGATTTGGCAGGAGCTGCGGTCGCCTCTTCATAATTGGCGAATCCGTCCTTTCTGGAAAGCTGGGTGAAGGAACCTTTCGAATACTCCTGGAACTGGTTCTCAGCAGCGACCAGGTCGGTGCTTCTCTTATTGTCGTCGGTATACTCGATGTCCTTCTTCTCGGTGAACTTCTTGGAGTCGATAGCTTTGTGAGAGTTCTCACGGATGGAGATCTCGTACTCACCGGCCTCCAGGATATATCCGCCGTTCTTGATCTTGATTCCGCTGTCGTAAGACGCCAGCTCTTCCTTGTTGATGGAGAAGGATACCGTCTCAGAAGCGCCCGGCTCGATGATCTGTGTCTTCTCAAACTGGACCAGGTTGACGGAGGCCTTCTCGATTCCGCCAGTGTTGTACGGCGGTGTGGAGTAAACTTCCACCACGTCCTTGCCGGCCACGCTGCCGGTGTTGGTGACTTCCACGTCGAAGGTGACGGTGTCCCCGTCCGCCTTGAAGTTCTTCATCTTCTGCTCGAAGGTGGTGTAGGACAGTCCGTATCCGAAGGGGTACTGGACGTAGTCATTGTACTTGATCAGGCCTTCCTCGGCCGCCGTCTCGTAGAACTTGTATCCCACATAGATGCCTTCCACGTAATTCACGAAGGCCATGACGCCCTGATAGGCATTATCCGCCGCCAGGATCTTCTCCTCCAGGTCCTTGACGTTGGTATAGGTGAAGTTGCCGAAGTTGTTCGCGGTCGGGGTCTTAAACAGATCCTTGACAAACGTATCGACGGTCCTTCCGGACGGGTTCACAGCACCGCTGATGATCTCACCGAGAGCGGAGAATCCTGTGACGCCCGGGCCTGGCGCGTAGATGACTGCGCCGATCTGCTTATGTTCCTTGACCCATCCGAGCTCCATCGGGTTGTTGGCGTTGATGACGACCACGACTTTGTCAAAGTTGTCGCAGACCTTGTCGATCATGTCCTCTTCCGGATTGGAGAGTTCCAGATAGTGCTCGCCTTCGTCGAAGTCGTCGGTCTTTCCGTTGTTCTCGTATACACCACTGAAATAGCTGTAGGCGTCCGGCGCCACGGAAGCCGCGCGCTCCTTATCGCCGTAGGTTCCCTTGATCAGCGCGTTCATGTCCATCGGAAGGTCCGCACCTTCACCGCCGCTCCTGGAGATCACGATCACAGCGGTATCTGAGAAGTCCTTGGCGTTCTTCATGACTTCGTCCGTATAGACTTCTGCTGTCGGTTCCGGCAAGTTCCAGCTCTGGGACGAGATGGCCGCTGCGCCGGAGGCACCGCCGCGCTCCGTAGCGTAGTCCGTGTAGATCTTGGTCAGCTCTTCATTGGTGGCAAAACCAGCCTCCGCAAGGCCCTGCAGGATCCCGGTATTCAGGGACGCGTCAGACGATCCGGAGCCTGTGCCGCCGTAGATGGGGTTGGTGGATGCCCATCCGAAGACGTTCAGGTTCTTGTTGTCGCCGGTCAGCGGCAGTAGTCCGTCGTTTTCGAGGAGGACAAAACCTTCCTCGCCGACTTTCTTCACCGTATCTTTACTCTGCGCTACGGTCTCCTCTGACAGATCCACGCTCGGCGCGTTCATCAGCGTCGACAGGGTGGACTGCAGCGGTCCGAAGCAGACCAGGTTCGCGATCAGCGCGATGATCCCCACGCAGGCGACGACCGATGTGCCGCGGACGAACCCTCTGAGCGGTTTCTTCAGTTTCTGAGCCGCGATCAGGACCACGATGAACGCGATCAGGGTGATCAGGATGCCATAGACATATCCCATAGACTGGCCGAGATATGTATCAAAGTCGCTTTCGCTGACGCCCATCCCCATGATGATCGGGCCGATCAGGCTTTTAATCAATCCTTGCATTATTACCTCCTAAATAACATTCCTTTCACTTATAGTACTCACTCTTTCGGCATGATCCAGAACTTCAGCAGCGGATAGCTGACGACGACCGCGAGGATCGTATTCACAACCGTTGCCACGGTAGATGCCAGTCCGGCGCCCATTCCGAAGTTTGTGATGCAGAGATTGGTCACACGACCCGGCAGGATCAATGCGGCAATGACGATAACGACCGCCAATACCATGTACTTGGGAACTGACTTGCTGAAGTCCGCGTTGGACTTGAACACCCAGGTCTTCTGTACAAAGAAGTTCACGGCCTGCGCGATGATCTCCGCAATCAGAAACGTCAGGAATCCGCCGATTCCATGCGATCCGCTCGAAGTGTAGTCGAAGATCAGGAACTTAAACGGGGTCACAAGGTTCATGCTGGTGACGAACAGTGCCGTCAGAATCCATGTCATGACAAACCTGGCAATCGTCGACACGTTGGACAGCACATTGAACTTGATGAATTCCCAAAGATCCGGATGAGCTTCGATCCATTTGCCCATAACTTACTACTCCTTTCCCGAAAGCAATTTTTCGTATTTTTTATTAGCGCTCTTATTGCTGAAGAATCCGCCGATGACGGTGCCGAGCCCCCCGAAGAAGTGCCCGTTCACCACATCTACCAGTCCGTCTACCATCTTCTGATCGACCAGACCGCCGGTCATCTTGCCGATCGCGCGGAGCGGCATGTTGTAGATGAAGAGGACGTTCAGATCCGGTTTGCCTGCCTCATCCGCCTTCTTCTTTCTCTTCTCAAGCTGTCCGAAGACGAACCTTGCGAGTCCGCTCTTCGCATTCCCCAGCTGACAGATCGCATCATTTTTGGTAAATTCTCGCTTCCAGCTTCCGTCCGGCACATCGTATCCCAGGAGCTCCGCAAACGCCTCGTCCGGGATCGCATCCAGTCTGCACTCGCGGTAGAGCGCGACTTTCGCTTCATCATACGGTGCCTCTGCTTCTTCTCCCTGCACGTTGACCTGACCCGCAAGCGGCAGATCCGCAATGCTTCCGCCGACCCAGACGTTCCAGATTCCGCCCTCGATGACCCAGCGGTTCTCTTTGGTGTTCCAGTACCGGAAAGACCGCTTGTCGAACGGCAGGCTGACTTTCTTCGATTCGCCCGGCGCCAGGGTGACTTTTGCAAATCCCTTCAGTTCCTTTGCCGGACGGTAGACGATGCTGTCTTTCTTCCCGACATACATCTGCGCGACTTCCGCGCCTTCCCGGTCTCCCGTATTCGTCAGGGTGAAGGTCACGCCTTCTCCCGTCACTTCGAGATCCGAATATTCAAAGGTCGTGTAGGACAGTCCGTATCCGAACGGGTACTGCACCGGTTTGCCCGCGGTGTCGAAGTAACGGTAGCCCACGTACAGCGCCTCGCGGTAATCCGCATTTCGCTCCTTCGCAGGATAATACTGCGACGAAGGAATGTCTTCATATGCCAACGGATAGGTCTCCGCGAGCTTGCCCGACGGGTTCCGGCGTCCTGCCAGCAGATCCAGCGTGGCTTCCGCGCCCGCCTGTCCGGTCAGGTACCCGTGCAGGATCGCCCTGCACTGATCCTCCCACGGCATCTCGATGGACGAGCCCGCGCTGATGACGCCTACGATATTCGGATTGGTGATCGCGAGCCTCTTCAGCGCCTCGATCTGCACCTGCGGGATCCGCATATGCGTCCTGTCCAGACCCTCCGACTCACTCATTTCATCCAGTCCAAAGAAGTAAAGGACGACGTCCGCTTCTCCGGCAGCCTTGACCGCTTCCGCGAGAAGCGCCTCGTCCGGATCTCCGTTCCGTTTATATCCTTTGCTGAAGCTCACCGCTTTCAGATCCGGGTCGTCCGCGATCTGCTGTTCGATGGTGGACAGTTTGGTCGTGTTGACCATCGACGATCCTGCGCCCTGATACCGCGGCTCGAAGGCAAAGTCTCCGATGACCGCAACCTTCGTTCCCGAAGCGAGCGGCAGAATTCCGTCGTTCTTCAGCAGCACGGCGCTGCCCGCTGCCGCTTTGGCCGCCAGCGCGTGGTGTCCGTCCACGTCGAAGGTGTCCGCTGCGCCTTCCGCGGCTTTCGTGGTGGTGAGCACCGCTTCCAGCAGTTCATCGACTCTGGCATCGATGTCGTCCTCCGACAAAGTCCCGTTCTTCACGGCTTCCACCAGCTCGCGCGCGGATCCAAGTCCCGGCGCGGGCATCTCCAGGTCGGAGCCGGCTTTCACGGCTGTGACGTGGTCAGTGGCACCGCCCCAGT
>CAYLPO010000043.1:8167-9631 GCA_964385575.1 uncultured Lachnospiraceae bacterium
TGCACAGAAATTTAGAAAAGAGTGGGGAGATTTTTCACAAAATTTTAATGTATGAGGTCATGATCGATCCGGGATTCGATTCCTCGATCGCAAGCTCGAACCCGGTCAGGTAAATCTCCCGAAGCGTTCTCTCGTCTACGACAGCATTCATGGCCATACGCCGTTCTTCCTGAGAATTGACGGCGAAGTGCTTCAGACACGCAAATCCGCCCTGGCTCTGGATGCCTTTGACATAAGCGGCTGCCATCTTTCCTGCCAGATGCGGATCCTCTGAGAAATATTCAAAATTTCTTCCGCAAAGCGGACTTCTCTTGATATTCATGCCCGGCCCGAGCAGAATGTTGACCCCAAGGGCTTTCGCCTCTTCTCCCAGTGCTACGCCGACTTCTTCTCCCAGTGCTTCATCCCAGCTGTTTGCCATGGTGGCTGCAGTCGGGAAGCAGGTCGCCGGGAGCGACTCGTTCAGTCCGAGGTGGTCTCCCGCGCCTGCCTGACGGCGGACACCGTGAGGTCCGTCGGACATGATCATAGATGGAATGCCAAGCCGAGGGATATCCCAGGAATCCCATTCCCCTTTTCCTCCAAGGAGCGCAGCTTTCTCCTCCAGCGTAAGCTGCTGGATCAGATCGCGATGTTTCATGCGCCCTCCTTTCTTTCAACCTTCTTTTTCAACAATGCTTGTATTATGTAAAAATGTTTAGTCTATATATAATAATGAAAAGAGACCTCACAAGGAAGTCTCTTTTTTTCCTTTTATATATACCTTTTGGTATGTGCTCCGCCCACATCAGTCCTTTTTCACGCTGCGCCTCAAAGCGCTTATAAACCGCCTGACGCTCGGGCTCGGGTTCTTTGCATAGAGGATCCCAACCGGGACGTCATAGGGCCACTCGACAGGTATGATTCGTATCATTGGGTGAACACTGCTCCACTGCTTCAGGGACAGCAGCAGATCCCCAGAATCATGGCAGTGGTTGAAGGCCTCTACCGTATAAATATCTGTGGTCACGATCTGAATCTCGGGATGCACTCTCTCCAGAAACATTCGCAGGCGGTCGATCGATCCGCTGAAGCCCGGATTCGGTATCATCAGCCGCTCCCCTGCCAGATCTTCCAGCTTCAGGGACGTTTTCACGGACAGCGGATTTCTCATAGAAACACCGATGCAGAGCGGCTCATGTTTCAGCACGATTCCTGTACATGCGTTGTCCTGCAGAATCACAGGATCCACGATCCCAGTCACCATATCGATGGTATTGCCCAGATTGGGAAGGATTCTTTTCGCTGCGGCTTTATTATTGTCAAACGGGATCATCTGATAGCGCAGTTTCGGCTCAAGCATAAGAACTCTGCTCCAGACGGCGCTCAAAGGTTCGATCGGGGTGATCGGGGACATTCCGATCCTCACCAGATCAACTTTCTCCTGCATCGCTTCCTGTGCATGGTACGGATCGGAAGAGCACA
>CAYLPO010000044.1:0-9627 GCA_964385575.1 uncultured Lachnospiraceae bacterium
TCTGCATCATGATAGTCATTCTCCTTCTCGCGCCTACGAAGCGCATGTGCCGGCTTCCGATCGCCGGTTACCGCGTAGGAACGCGGTGCATGGGGACCACGGGACTCGAACCCGCACGCCTTGCGGCACAGGAACCTAAATCCTGCGCGTCTGCCAATTCCGCCAGGTCCCCTGATGCGGTAAGGGGGACCTCACACGAAGTGTAAGGTGGATCCCTTATCGCCGCTTATCATCTTTCACCGGCAGGAAGTCCCAGAAACTCCCGCACCGCCGGATCTGCCAGATCCTCCGCGTACACATCCGCCAACGTCCGGATCTCCGCTTCATAGTCCTTGGCTACGGGATCCTTCACCGCCACCAGCCAGAACGCGCTTCGGCCCGCGGTCTCAATGGCATGCGGCGAATCCTCGAAGATCACCGCCTCCTCCGGCCGGCAGCCGAAGCGCTCCGCCGCGGCCAGATAGACCGCATCCGTGTTCTTCCGGTCCGGGAAATCCTGGCAGTCCATCACGAACTCGAAATACGGCAGCAGCCCCAGCCGCTCCAGCACGGGCAATGACATCTCCGTCCGCGTGGCCGTCACCACGCACATCCGCCAGCCGGCCGCCTTCATGTCCGCGAGCAGCTCGCGCACGCCGGGCTTCGTTTGGATCTCAGTCGCATAGTAATATACCATACGATCGTCCACCGCGCGCGCCACCTCTGCGGCATCCATGCGCATATGCAGGACATTTCTGCAATAATCCATGGTCTCCGGAAAGGACATGGCCTTCATCAGCCGTTCAAACTCCGGGGTCATCTCCGCCCCCTGATCCAGCAGATAATCATAGATGGCGCGGTACCAATACGACATGGAGTCAATGAGCGTTCCGTCCATGTCGAAAAGCGCGTATTTCAGTTCGGTTTTTCCGTTTTCTGCATTGCTCACAATTTCTTCTCCATTCGTCGCTCCAAGGGCACGACTCACTATACTTCAGGTTCCGCATGGTCCTGCGTGTGCAGCTTTCGCATCAGAATCAAAAACAGGATCAGTCCCACGAACACCACCAGGATATCCGTGGTCGGCTGTGCCGCCACCAGCCCGTACATCCCGAACAGGTGGTTGAAAAGCACCACCAGCGGGATCAGCGGGAAACCCACGCGGAAGCATGACAGCAGCAGCGAGAACACCCAGTGCCCCGAGGACTGAAAGACGGCGTTGAACAGATGCGTCGAGCACATCCCGAACACGCACAGGATCCAGACTCTGGCAAACGACGAGGCCAGCGCCACGGTCTCCGGCTCGCGGATGAAGATGCCCACAACCGGCCCCGGGATCAGCTCCACGATCAAGAGCACCACGCCCGCGAACGCGAACAGAAAGAGTGCCGACCAGCGCACGATCTGGCGCACGCGGCCGTGGTTCTTCGAGCCGAACGAGAACCCCAGCAGCGGCATGATGCCGGCGCACAGCCCCATGGCGATCTGAACCACCACGGTACTGACCTTCTGGACAATGCCGAACGCCGCCATCGAGACATCTCCGTAGGCGGACATGTAGTGCGTCAGAAAGATGTTTGAGGTCGAGCCCAGGATGATCGTCACCGCCGAGGGGATGCCGACCAGAACGACTTCCTTTACCACCCGCCGCTCCGGGCGCAGCCGCACCGGATTCAGGCGGATCACCGTGTTCTTTGTCCGGAGGGCCACGACCAGCAGCCAGACCAGACTGACCACGTTCGAGATCATGGTGGCCAGACCCGCTCCCGCGGCGCCCATGCCGAACAGGTAGATAAACACCGGGTCAATGACCAGGTTCAGCAGGCCGCCGACAGAGGTGCCGATGCTAGCCTGTCTGGTGTTTCCCTCCGCTCGGATCAGGTTCCCCAGCAGCAGTGCTGCCACCGAGGGCACCCCGCCGATCACGACGGTCCAGCGCAGATAGCCGGCCGCCGCCAGGAAGGCGTCTTCCGTGCGGGCACCCACCAGCCGCAGAAGCGGCCCCATGGTGAGCTGTAAAACGATGGAGACCGCCGCCATCAGGATGACCGCGCCCCAGAACGCGAACGTCGAAGCTTTCTTCGCGGTCTCCCGGTCATCCGCGCCCAGCGAGCGCGCGATCAGGCTGTTCGCGCCGATCCCGAACAGATTTCCGACCATCAGGATGACCATGAAGATCGGGAAGCTCAGGGTCAGCGCCGCGACCTGGGAAGGATCGTTCGTGTGCCCCACGAAAAAGGTGTCGGCCAGGTTATTGACCAGATGGATCAGCTGGCTGAGGATGGTCGGGACCGCAAACTTCAGGATGGTTCTGGGAACCGAACGACCTTCGAAGAGCTCGCGGGTCTCATCCATGCTGTGCATTGATGATCGCCTCTTTTCCTACTGTTTTCCTACTGCTTTATGACTTGCTCGCACGTGCTTCCGCCCATGCCGCATAGCGTGAAGATACCGCCCTCCAGGCCAGAAACGCCGCCGCGCCGATCACGAAGTCGCAGATCACGATGATCAGTACCAGCTGCGGGATACCCAGCCCTGGGAGCCGGGGCATCAGCAGCCGGCGGGCCACATTCTGGCCCAAATAGACCGGAAGACTGATATCTCCTAAAAAATAACAGATGTTATTATTAAATATCCTGCTGTTTCCCAGCAAACTCTGGCCGCTGAACGAGATCGTGAGCCCCACCGCCAGCAGGCTGAACATGTGGATCTCATAGACCACGGACAGTGAGCTGAACACATAGGCGATAACCGCGGCGTAGCAGCCCCACTCGATCAGAGTCAGGAGCAGCCGCTGCCAGAGCCGGAAGCCGGGAGCCGAAGGCGTGCCGGGGACGGCATTGCCCGACCGGGGCGTCGGCTGACCGCGCCGCGCGATCTCCGCAGCCGCCTCATAACAGGCCAGCCCGATACAGATCTCTGCAATGGCCCGCAGATGCGGATGCCAGATCACGACGTCCCAGATATCCGAACCGGACAGCTGTCCTCTGGCCATCATCATGTAACACAGGATCAGAAGACCGATGATGGGAGCCGCCCAGCGGGTGAAGGCGCGGCCGAACTTTCGCGCCAGCGGATAGATGATGGCGATCGCGAGGAACATGGAACACAGATACCACTCCAGTCCCAGAATGGTGCCGGTGCCGTTCGACCCGTGAAATCCCAGGTAGTGCAGGAAGAACAGCCCGGGGAGTTTGTCCAGCAGATACGTCAGCGAATACTGCCGGCCGTTCGCGGCGTAGACCAGAAACATCAGGCCGTAAAACAGAAAATGGTACGGCAGGACTGCCTTGACCTTCTTCCAAAGGAACTTTGCACTTTCCGTCCCAAGATCGCTGATTTGTGTACCGGAATTCCCGGAGTTTCCGGTCACGCTTCCTGCTTCCGCGGCGCCGGAAAGCATTTCCTGATCCCGCGTCTTCGCGAGCGACTTTCCCATCAACACGCCGGTCACCAGGAAGAAAAACTCCACGCCGATGTAGCCATGCACGGCGAAGGCCTGCCATGACGGCAGGTCCTTCCCGATGTGAAACAGGATCACAGCCAGACAAAACACGATCCTGAGCAGTTGGATTTTTCCGTTTTTTCCGGGCATCTTGCATTGACCTCTCAGCAAACTCCGCTGCCGGTCCTTTCAGACATACATCAGACTCCTTGCATCACACCCCGCGTACCATGACACCTAGGGCGTCTTCACGGATATGACCCAGAAGCTCGAGCTCCGCGCGAACCTTCTTCAGCGAAGAGGTGTGGCAGCGCTCCACCGCCAGTACCGCTTCCGCGCCGCGGATGGTCTCGACCGCCGTGTAGGAGTCGGAGACGTTGGCGCAGACGTTCACGGTGAAGTCCTCAGAAGCCTGCTTCACGCGCAGCGCCTTCTCCAGCTCACCCGAGATCTCGGCAATTTCACTATCTTTCAGCGTTGTCACCAGGAGCAGCGAACGCTTCCCTTCCAGATCAGGCGCCAGCATATCCGCGAAGCGCTGATAGGCGCCCTCTTCGTAGGGAGTCATTCCCTGAGCTTTATCCAATCTGGCATCCGAGGCAGAACGGGTCTTCGGGGCAATGCTGTTCGCCCACACGCGGACCGGCGCCATGCGGCGGACTTCGTCGTCGGAGCGGAGTTTATCTGAACCGATGTACGCAATACAAAGGGCCACGAAAGCAACCGCAAAGCCGATCACGGCACCGATCACGATATCCATAGGGATGCTGCGGATGGCTGGAATGGTGAAGGAGGAGTCATCATCTCCCTCCGGTCCCAGCTCGTCGATGTCATCTCCGACTTTGTCGATATTGACATTATTGTTATGAATGTAGTTCCAGACATTGTTCTGGGCATCCAGAACGCCGGTTTCGATTCCCACCCGAGATGTAAAGGATGCTAATTCCAATCTATGCTCCGCAAACTGAGCACTAAAATCATCCACTCGATCCTGCAATGCATCTACGATCTCATTCGTGATTGCAATCGATGTATCCAGATCTGTATAGATAACCGTAGGCCACAACCGGTTTCGATCGAAGTCTGTTCCACATCCCACTAATTCACGAAGCACCCAGTACTCGATCCCGTATTCAGCGGCGATTGGATCCAGGACTTCATGAGATACCGCCAGATCTGAATAAAGAGTAATAATACCATCCATCTCTTCTTCCGTCGAATCGCCTTCCGGCAATACCCAGAATATCGCTGTAGCTCTCGGCACCGCATACGGATCCAGCCGCATATAAATGGAATTCTGAACATACTCGCTCTGCGAAACCGCCACATCACGATAATGCGACTGCAGCTGAGACATACCGTCCAACCTCATCTGCGTGACTTCATCCACCGTGGGGGTACCGGCATTGGCCGCAGCCTCCTCCGCCGCCGCGCGCGCCGCATGTGCCTTCGGGCCGCTCACGCCGAGGTAGCAGCTGAGCCCCGTAAACAGCAGCGCACCGATGATCGTAATGATCACGATCACTTTCCAGCGCCGAAACACCTGAATGGCCATATCACCCAGAGAGAGCTCTCTCACATCACGGTCTAAAATGACTGCATTCTGATCTTTGTTCATGATACTAACTTTTCCTCCGTATGGTTTCTATCACGCGTCTGATCTTAGCACACTTTTATTTTTCTTTCGCGAGCATCAGGTTTACACCCAACGCGAATGCGAAAAACATCACACAGCTTGCAGGATTAAAAAATGAGGTCTCTGCAATCGACGAAATCAATTCATAAATGATGACCGAAAGCAGCATCCATGCGATCCAGCGATTTTTCCCGACTGCGCGGAACGCGATCAGTAAAAAACAGGCGACGGCGATGCCGAAACATACCGTCCCGATCCAGCCGGTCTGCGCGAGAACGATGGGCCAGAACGTATCACAGAGATAATCACTCCGTGTGGGCTGCATGCCCCAAATCTGATCATAGCCCAGATCGTAATAAATTTGCGAATAACTCCCGGCCGCCACCGCAGATCCGAATGTTCCGAACCCGGTACCTAAAGGAAAGAAATTCCTGGCCAGCATGGCCCCGTCTTCGTGCATCATCATCCGGATTCGGTAAGAACCGCTCTGATCATTCATGAGGTAATAATCAAACAGGGAGTTCCAGCCGACTGCAAATGCTAAGATACCTCCGCTCAATGCAATGAATAACCGCGATCGATTTTTCAGCACCACATAAAACACCAGGATCAATACGGAACAGGCAAGCGTCGCCATCGCTTTCGAACGGCCGGTCATAAACGTCACAAAGAACAGAAGGAGAATGTAGACCATGTCTCTTCTGCACTGTAATTCCGGAATGCTCATCCGCAGCATCAGCACCGCCGCAAGCGTAAAAGCCGCAAAAGCCAGATAAGTCGGATGCGGGAAAAACAGCTGCAGCGTATCAAATCCGAACCGGACATCAAAAGAATGGAACCACTTCGTGAACAGGATCTCATGAAGCGCCAGCAATGTCAGCGTAATGGCTGCCGCCCGGGCGCAGACCGACGCAGCATGAACCAGCATCCGCGTGTCGTCACTATCCAGAAGGACACGCCCCGCCAAATAAAAAACGACGAATTTGCAGCACACCATGGCATCCGCGGCAGAAAGCGCGGGTTCCTGGATCGGGTTTGCAATGGTCGAAACGATGCCAAATGCCAGGAAAAGCAGGATCATCGACACCAGGAGCAGTTCCGTTTTCATCAGCCGAACCGGATGTCTCAGCAAACGAACCACGATCACGACCAGAAAGACACAGGTCAGAGCCTCATCGACATAGGAAAGAAGGCCCACCTGCGGCAGGTAGATCAGGATCGCCTGCTGAAACACCAGGAATAAAAACAGTATGGTAAAAACGAATGTTTTGATCTTACGTGTCTTCATAAATGGTCGTTCAAGGTGTACCGGCCGGCCCGAAGGCCGGCCCAACCGTTACCGTTACTCTCCCGGATCCGCATTCGGAGCAGAAATCACTTCTCCGGCCTCCATGCGGTCCAGCAGATCGATCGCGACATCGACCGTGCTCTGATCCGGAATAAAGACGAACGCATTGCTGCTGGTGGAGAAGGTCGGCTGCGAGTCGCCCGTACCGTATACACTGTACGTAACGATATCCCAGTCTCCGCCGTAATCCAGCTGGAAACGAACCAAATCCGCCATGACCGAGTAAGGAATACTGGTCTCGAAGCAGCCGTCCACGCTGTTCAGCACGTCCATGTAGTTCGCCAGGATCTGCGGGCTCGTGCAGGCATTGATAATGCCCTTCAAGACTTCCATCTGATCGCGGCCGCGCTGGTTGTCGCCGTCCGCAAACGCATACCGCTCACGGCTGAACGCGAGCGCCGTCGCGCCGTCCATGTGGTTATAACCTTCGTAGATCGTATAGCCGATCATATTGCCGGTCGTGAACGTATGATCCGACCAGACATCAATTCCGCCCAGCGCATCGATGATATCGACGAAGCCGACGAAATTCAGACGGACGTAGTAATCGATATCCGTCTCATAAAGCGAGGACAATGTGTCCATGCTGCACTGCACGCCGTAAGCACCGGCATGTGTCAGCTTATCCCGCATGCCTCCGGAAACCGAAGTATACACATAGTAGTCGCGCGGCGTGGAGATGATCAGCGCCTGATGCGTATCCAGGTTCATGCGAAGGATCAGGTTCACGTCGCTGAGCGAACGCGTGGGCAAGGTCGAATTTCTTGTATCCGATCCGCTGATATAGATCGTCACGATATTGCTCAGCTCTTCCGAAACCGTCTCAATCTCCGTTTCAATCGTTCCGGTCCAGATCGAGCGGACCGTATCTGCAAAGGTCTCATAACCCTCAAAACTCGCGAACATATCCAGGAACGTCTCGCCCATGATCATGGCTCCGACTTCGTGGCTGTTCAGCGCATCCGCCAGACCGGTCACACCGGGGTACTCCTCTACCTGGATCGTGGTTCCGAGCTCTTCTTCGATATCCTCGATAATCTGACCGACGTTTTCGCGGTCCTGCGTCTCCAATATGCCGAACGTATAGTCCGCGGCATCCTGGATATTCTCCGCAGGATCATCCTCGAGAACATAGACATGATAGTTCGAGATCTCATGGGTAACACCGCCCACGTTCCGGATTGTCGACACCGTCTTCATAACGTAAACTCCGCCGATGATAAACACCACCGTGAACAGCACGGACACGACAATGCTTGCGATGAACGCCGCGCGCTGTTTTCCCTTGGTAATATTCTGTTTATAGGCGTGGACCCAGCCCAAAAAGCCAACGACCGCTGCAATCGCCGCACAGACTGCGATCACAACTGCTGTGAGCTTCGCATTCAGCATCTGGGAACGCATGAGCATCACCACAAAGAAGCCGGCAGCAGCCAGGATCATCACGAACATCTCGATGGCCAATGCCTTACAGATCCCGATGGGTTTTCCATCACGCTTTCTGTGATCGGGGCCGTCAAAACGGCCGTTCCCGCCGTTTCCTCCACCGTATCCGCCGCGGCCTCGGTTTCCACCGCCATATCCGCCGTTGCCCCGGTTTCCTCCATTGCCGTGATTACCGGTGTACCCGCCGCGGCCTCCGTTATAGGGCGAACGCTGCGCATTCGCTGCCGCGGGGCGGCGCTGCTGGCCGTTCACAGGCGCACTCGGGCGATGCTGCTGGCCCTCCGCCGATACCGGGCGACGTTGACCGTTCTGAGCCGCGGGGCGGCGCTGCTGACCGTTCACGGGTGCACTCGGGCGGTGCTGCTGGCCCTCCGCCGATACAGGGCGGCGTTGACCGTTCTGAGCCGCCGGGCGGCGCTGCTGTCCGTACGCGGCAGCATCGCTCTCCGGGCGCACTCTTCTTTGTGTATTGGCCGGGGTCCCGTCCGTATACGTCACGCGCCTGCGCTGCCCGTTCTGCCCGTTCTGCCTGGGCGTCTCGTTCTGTGCAGGACGCCGGACACGGCGGACGTTTTCCTCATACTCGTCGGGCCTGTAGCCGTCATTGTAAGCCATCGAAATCTATTCCTCCTAAATGTTATGCCTCTCCACGATGTAAAAGCTTCCCCAGATACTCCGATACGGTCCGCTTCACGAAGCTGTCCCGCATCGCCAACAGAAGAAGCACATACACCGCCGCGCCCAGAATGACCTGAAGCGCCAGCAGAATGGGTCCCCATATAAACGAAACCCTTCCCAACATGTGTACAAACACACACATGACCACACCCGCGATCACCTTCTTCCAACCGCAGGAAAGCAGCACGGGAAGGGTCAGGTAGCGGTCGCAAAACGCGAAAAACATGATCGTGATCAGCAGTTCCGCCGCCACGGTCGCGATGACCGCGCCAAACGCGTCAAACCGCGGGATCAGAAGCAGGTTCATAACCAGATTCGCCGCCGCGCCCACGATCAGAAATTTCGTGCTCGTGGAACGCTTCCCGCTCGGGATGTAGTAGTGCGTCTCCAGGCAGTTGCTGACGCCGATGATCACGACCACCGGCGCGAACATGTACAGGATCTGCGTTACCGGAAGGTAATCCCTTCCGAAAAAGACCGGAACCAGATTTTGGGCAATGCCGATGATTCCGAATGTACATCCCAGACCGATAAACAAGATCACATGCATTGAGGTCTTGATCCGGTCTTTGATCTCGTCGAACTTCTGTTCCGCGAACAGGTACGAGGCTCGGATGCCCACGACCGAATTCACGGAAACGTATGTCACGCTTTTCGCGATATTGATAATGTTCTCCGCCCGCGAGTAGTAACCGTTCTCGCTGGCATTGCCGGTGATCAGCCCGATCAGGGTCTTGTCCAGGACCGTGTAAATCGAGGTCGCGATCGTCGGCACGAAATAAATAAACGTCTGTTTAAAGTGCGGCCAGAGCCGGAACTCCCGCCGGTCGGTCTTCACGAGGAAGCCCCGCACCTGGAACCAGTAGCTCCCGATGGCGAGCAGGCCCGTCACCGACGTGATCGCCATGTATTTCGGCAGATCCGCGGCGGTCTTTATGAACAGAAACGTTAAGATAACACCTGCTATTTTAACGATGGTCCCCCGGATCACGATCGATTTGATCTGCTCGAGGCCGTTGAAGAACCATGAGATGTCCAGGATGGTCGCCACGAGGTTGATCGCCAGGATCAGATACAGCGTCCGGTGCGCCGGGT
>CAYLPO010000045.1:0-9500 GCA_964385575.1 uncultured Lachnospiraceae bacterium
GATCTCGATGGCTTCCTGCAGGCGCTCGCAGCCCTCCTTCATCTCCTCGGGGGTTGAACGGGTCGGCATTGCTCCGGGCAATGAGGAGACAGTCGGTCCCCTCCAGCGCATCCAGGGCGGCGCGGACCTTCGCGAGGTATTTCTCGCGGGGCAGCAGCTTCGTGGACTCTTCCATATCCGCCGAGTCCTCCAGCTGGATGGCCGCCGCGCCGGCTTTGGACAGGCGCTTCGCGGCACGGTAGACTGCCAGCGGGCCGCCGAAACCGTCTTCGATGTCTGCAATGAGCGGGATGGAGCTGGTCTGTGAGATGCGGCTGACCATCCATTCGAGGTCTGTCAGTCCGGTGAAACCGTAATCGATCGCGCCGTTCATCGCGAGGGACAGCTCACCGCCGCTCAGAAGGCTGATGGGGAAGCCGCACATTTCGACCGCATGGTTTGATGCGCAGTCATAGACGCAGGGGACGAGGATGCACTTATCGCTCGCATCCAGGATCTGTTTCAGGGTCTTCTTGCTGGACATGTTTTCCTCCTTGTGTGTGCGACCGGCGCGGAAGCCGTGCCGGTAATGTGAGTGGAATAAGCTTCAGGCTTTAAAAAAATTATAGTGTTTTCGGCCCGGTTTTGCTACCGGAGGGGGAAGTTTTTTGGGCGATGGAACGGCATCGGGGGAGGCGGATAGAATGCCACCGAACGGTTTGTACAAAAATTAAATATAAATGATATATAATTAGAAATTATAAATATTTACAGGTTTATGGATATGGTATATTTTACTCGTATTAAAAGGCTTTAAAAGGTTTCTGTGCAAGGCATAAAGAGAACCCACGGGAAGTACCCATGATCCATTTTAAGGAGTAAGAGTTATGAAGATGAGAAGAATGATGGGCATCCTTTTAGCTGCAGCCCTGCTTTTGGGGGTGTTTTCCTCGACGGCACTGGCTGATGGGGTAGACGGCTCGAAGGGCGCGTCGCCGACAGAGCTGACTCCGGAGGCGCGGCAGACGGAGGTGACGTTGTCGCTGCCTTCGGCGGAGTATCATGATGAGTATGATATTGTGTTTGTGATGGATTCTTCGAGTTCTGCAAAATACACAGATTTTGAAGGAGCTGTCAGACAGCTCTTCGATTATTTGATTGAGCATGATGCAACGATTAATGTTGCAGTGATTAAATTCCGTGGCCGTGCATTTGACGCGATCAGTCTTGCAAGTAACAACGCTTACAGCGGACTGGTCGAGTATTCTGCTTCCACCCGTGATGCAATTATAAACGGTATAAATGTCACGGAAGAAGAATTGAATCAATTCAGTAGAGGAAGTAATCTGCACGGTGGGTTGGATATGGCGAATGACCTTCTGACAGCGGATACGGATGTAGAGGATAATCATAAATTTGTTATTGCCTTAACAGATGGGAAAAACTATATATGGAATAATTCTGACGGCATTGCAACATCCTTTTATTCCCAGTATTACAGGTGGCAAAGAGGTGTAGGCTCTGCGATTCAGTATGGCGGATTACCGATGGTGACTCAGGCTACGGGGGCAGATATTGAACCTGAGGGTTACAGACATCTTGCGCCTAATACAGAAGCCGTTTGGTATAACAATTATAGTGATTTATATAACTCTACAAATCCCGAATTGACTGGAATATCACCCTATGAGCAGAGATGTACATACGCATATGGGGAAGGGAATGGTGAAGCGTTAGGAAGCGTTGTGCGGCATGCGAGTACCAACGGTGCTGATTTGTTCAATGTTGCAGATTATCAGAGTTGGTATGAGTTCATTCCCAATTCAGCCGGCGAAGGGTTGGTTTTTATGGAGGCTAACCCATATGAACTGGTTTTGGACGAGAATGGACAACCCGTTCTTGATGAAGAGGGACGCGTCACATTTGATACAAATACTCCAAATCCGGATTTTTATATGCTCCATCCGAACTGCCTTTTGAAAGGTCTATATATGGCTGGGCATCTCTGGACAAATATGGATGAGAGCTATCATTGTGCAGCCATAACCTATAAAGAAAAAAGTAAGGGTAGTGGACTTAATATTGCAGGAAATTTCTGTGAGTGGATTGTAGGAAACAGCGAATATGGTGCTGATGTGTCGAATACCGCCGCTGTTGCAGCTATCTTCGACTCCATCAGCGACGACATCATCTACATGGTAGGTTCCGGCACAGTCACCGATGAGATCCCCGCGGAATTTACTCTGGTGGAAAACGGCACGCAGACCTTCCGCATGACGCTGAACGGAGAAGCGCTTCCGTGTACTGCTGATGGAACTGCGGCCTGGAACTTCGGAACGCCGGCCAGCGAAGGCGGAGATTATCCGTACCGTGTCGAGTATGATTCGAGCAAAAACAGTTTTCAGTGGATCATCAACGTTCCTGTGGAGAACAGCCGTCCCGTGACATTGTCGTATACGCTGGAGATCGATGAAGACGCGGAACTCGGTGCACACGACACAAATGTTTCCGCAGCGTTGGCTTATACGACCACGAGAGGCGAAAAGGGCACATATACTTTCTCGGTGCCTGAAGTGACCTATTCCGAAACATTTACGGTCCGGTACACGGACGGCGTGGATGGCCAGAAAGTGTTTGCAGACCAGGTCTATACGAACGTAGAGCGCGGCGCTGCGACACCCGCGTTTTCGGGAACACCGCAGCGCAGCGGCTACACGTTCGTCCGCTGGACCCCGGCAGTCGCGGATACCGTGACAGCGGATGCAGTCTACACGGCGGTCTGGCAGGCGGACGAAACGACGGCACCGAGCGATGAGACGACAGCGCCTACGGACGAGACCACGGCACCGTCCGAAGAGACGACTGCTCCGGCACCGACGCCGCCCACGCCTACGCCGCCTACACCGACTCCGCCGGCGCCTGCTCCGAGGCCCGTCACACCCACCCCGGCAGCACCGCCCATCACCCCGGTCGTTCCGAACCCGACGGATGAAGCGGAGCCCTCGGATGAGGCGCAGGAACCCGCGGTGGAGCCTACAGAGGAGGTCATTGAAGATGAGACCGTTCCTCTGGCGCCCGGCGACGGAAACAGTCATGGTAAAGACCACTGGGCTCTCGTGAACCTGATCTGCGCGATTGTGTCCGTGGTGACCGGTGCCGGCATGGTCGGGACTTACTTCCGCAAGAAGGATGACGAGGACGAAGAAAACACGGCGGCAGAAGGATCCGGGTATGCTTACGGCGCGGACGAAGAAGAGGAAGATAAGCAGAAGCGCCGCAAATCAAAGTTCCTCGGTATTATTCCCGCGGCAGGTTCGGTGATCGCGTTCCTGCTGACCGAGGACATGCGTCTGCCGATGCGCCTGACGGATAAGTGGACGATTCTGATGGTGGTGATTGCGCTGATCGGTATTATTTTGGCGATCGCGACGAAGAACCGTAAGAAGGAAGAGGAAGACGAAGAGCAGACGGCCGCGTAAAGAACCGGCAGAGATCGACAGGCATTGAGGCTGTCGAACAGAACAGCTTTTGAAAGGGGCACTGCATAATGCAGCTGCCCCTTCTTTCCATTCCGCACGGGAAAGGTTTATAATGAACGCAGAGCCTGCGGCATGGAGTAAAGCTGCGTCATCGTTAAAGGAGGGCGTTATGAGGACCATTCTGGAACAGGCACGGGAGATCCCCGTGGTAAAGGAGACGGATGTCATCGTCATCGGAGGCGGCATTGCCGGGATCGCTGCGGCTGTAGCCGCCAGACGAAACGGCGCGGAGGTCACGCTGATCGAGCGGAGCGTCTGTCTGGGCGGGCTGGCCACGAACGGCCTGGTCTGTGTGTATTTCCCGCTGGACGACGGCGCCGGAAACCGGATCATGGGCGGCCTGACCGAGGAGCTGCTGCACACGACCATCAAGTACGGATACAATAACCTGCCTGACTGTTGGAAAGACGGGCCGCTCCGGGTGGAGAACCAACCGCCGGGAGCCCGTTACCGCACCACATTTAACATTCCCGCCGCGGTGCTGGCGTTCGACGAACTGGTGCAGGAGGAGGGCATTGACGTGATGTTTGACACGGCATTTGCCGCGCCCGTCATGGAGGAGAACACCATCAAGGGCGTCCTTGTGGAGAACAAGTCCGGCCGCAGCGCGTTTCTGGCGAAGGTCTTCATCGACGCGTCTGGCGACTCCGATCTGCTGTACCGCTCCGGCGTCCCCACGGAGACGGATCCGGAGAACATCTGCTCCTCCTGGACGCATGAGATCGACGCTGCGGAGTTTCAGAAGGCGTTCGAGGCCGGCGGACTGATCGCAGCCACGCCGCTGCGCTGGTTCGGCCTGCGTCCCGACGTAGATAATTCCAATGCGGTCATCCCGAAATTCGACGGCACGGACGCGAATGAGCGGAATGCCTACATCCGCCTCAGCCGGAAGCTGATGCTGGATTATCTGAAGGAGCATCAGCGTGATGACTACTGCTTCATGACCTATCCGACGCAGATCCAGACCCGCATGACCCGGCGGATCGTGGGAAAAAAAGAGCTGAATTACACGGATGCCTATGCCTATGTGGACTCGTCGATCGGCTGCGTCTGCCACTGCATGGACGTTCCCGCGGAGGTCTATGAGTTCCCTTATGAGGGTCTGTACTCGACCGCAGTCACGAATGTGCTCGCGGCGGGGCGTATGGTCTCGGCCGGCGGGCGCGGCTGGGAGATCATGCGGAGTATTCCGCAGTGCGCATTGACCGGCGAGGCGGCGGGAACTGCCGCGGCGCTGGCCGCAAAGGGCGACGGCAATGTGGACCATGTGGATATTCGTGAACTGCAGCGGATCCTGGAGGCAAACGGAAATATCCTTCACTGCACCGAGGCCATGAAGGAGAAGGAGACGAATCGCAACGACTATCATAAGAACGCGAAGGCGTCCGAGGGCGTTTTAGGCATCAAGTTTGATTCCCTGTCATATGATGAGAGCGGGCACTGAGAAAACGGAACATTAATCCAGCAGATCCGGCGGATCCATGGGCTTTGAGAAGACCACCGCCGGGTCTTTTTTTGCCTCGATGCGAAGGCGCGCGATGATCTCCGGGACCACCGCGATCAGCCGGTTGGCCTGTTCGAGTGTGTTCCCGCGGCCCAGCGTGATCCGCAGGCTGCAGGAGGCGCGCTTCGGGTCGTAGCCCAGCGCGAGCAGCACGTGGGAGGCCTCGCGGGAAGCCGCGCTGCATGCGGAGCCGGAGCTGACGCAGATGCCCAGCTCGTTCAGGGCGTTCACCAGAAAGACGCTGTGGCCGATATCCTCGACCACGAAGGATGCGAAGCCCGGCAGCCGGCTTTCGGGGTCACCGGTAAGTGAGATCCCCGGCATGCTGCACATGCCTTCAATGATCCGGTCCCGGATCTGCGCGAGCCGCGCGCTCTCCGCGTCCAGGTCCGCGACCGCTTCCTCGAGCGCCGCCGTCATTCCCACGATGCCGGGAACGTTTTCCGTTCCGGACCGCAGCTCTTTTTCCTGGCCGCCTCCGGTCAGCAGCGGAGGGAGTCTGCGGGACAGGCGGACGAAGACAGCGCCCATGCCTTTCGGTCCGCCGAACTTGTGCGCGGACAGCGTCAGAAAATCGACACCCAGCCGCCGCACGTTCACGGGAATGTGGCCCACGGCCTGAACCGCGTCGGTGTGGAACCAGACATGATGTCTCGCGGCCACGCGGCTGAGCGCGGGAATGTCGTTTACGGTGCCGACGACATTGTTTGCCATCATGATCGTGATCAGGATGGTGTCCGGGCGGATAGCGGCTTCGAGCTGCTCCGGCAGGATGTGCCCCTGCGCGTCCGGCTGCAGATAGGTGACCTCGAAACCGTCCTGCTCGAGGTCGGCGAGGGTGCGCAGGACGGCATTGTGCTCGATCGCGGAAGTGATGATGTGGCGCCCGCGTTCCCTTCGGCTGCGGCAGACACTGCGGATCACCCAGTTATCGCCCTCCGTGCCGCCCGAAGTGAAGAAGATCTCGGTCGGCAGCGCGCCCAGACACGCGGCGACGCGCTTCCGGCAGTCGCTCAGAATGTTCTTCCCGGTCTGACCGTAACTGTAGATGGCGGCGGGGTTTCCGAATTCTTCGCGGAACCAGGGGAGCATGGCTGTGAGGGCGTGTTCCGTCATCGGCGTGGTGGCCGAGTGGTCCATATAGATCCGTTCCATGGGCGCTCCTTTTCGGACGTGTCCGAACCTGCGGCTTTGCGGCCGCCGGCCGGCTTCTTTCGATATACTTTCCAGTGTCAATATAGCATTCTTTTGTCGCTGTGATATGTTAAAATTTCAGAGGAGGCCGGAGACCGTATGTTTTTTGAAGCGCCGAAAACAGCATATGATCCCCGCCGCGCAGAGGAGATCCTGACCTGTGCGGAGTCCTGGCTGGCGCACGCGGACCGGCTGGTCTATTCGTATGGGAGCCGGACGTTTCTGTCGGGGTATGATCTGTACGAACCCGGCGGCCCCGAAGCAGGCCGCTCTGAAGCGGGCTTTGCGGACTCCGCGGGCAATGCCGGCCGCGGCCGCATCGACTGCTCCACGCTGGTGCTGCTGGTGCTCGCGGGGATCGCCTATGAAGAGAGCCCTTATGCGCTCGGGTCGGTGGAACGATTTCTGGCTTTACAGGGTCTGACCGGCCATGGCGGTCCGGGCCGCACATCCGGCAGCGGCGCCCGGATCGATCCGGAACTGCTCGACTTTTCTGCATTGCCCGACCGCTATGTAGGGATCGCGGAACGCATCGGCAGGCCGTATCTGGCCGGGCCGAAAGGGATCGATCTGGCGAAGGCCGCAGAGCTGGGAATCGATCATGAGACCATCGGCCGGGAGATTCGCGCGACCGGAACGCGGCGGAGATCTGCGCAGCTGGCGGATTATTACCGCGCGCGGGGAGACTGCTTTACGGATCCGGCGGCAGTGATGCCCGGGGACCTGGTGTTTTATCGTTCGGCAGGGTATTTTACGGAAGGCCGGCAGAAGTTTCCGGCAAAGGCCGAGGTGAACCATGTGGGGATCATTGCCCGGGATCCGTCAATGATGATCAACAGCACCGGGCTTGACCCGGACGGCGCCGCGGTATCGCTGCTGCCGGTGGTCGGGAGGCGCAAGCCGGCATTTTACGCCAGACCGGGCGCGGAGCGGGAAATGTGATCCCCGGAGCTTAAAAAATGCCGAAAATGGCCAAAAAACACGTAAAATAACCGTGAAACCGTCAGTTGCAACCGCCGGTTGCGCAATTTCAAGGCAAACTTTCTGGTGTGTAACTACGGAAAACGATAGGCTTGGGTCGTCGGGAAGGACGAAAGCTCCTTCCGGCCGGGACCCGAAACGCAAACCACCTGAAATGACTCGTTTTCCGAAAGGAGCATAGACATGATACTGGCAGATAAGATCATTGACCTCAGAAAAAAGAACGGATGGTCGCAGGAAGAGCTCGCGGAGATGCTGGGCGTCAGCCGCCAGGCCGTCTCCAAATGGGAGAGCGGTCAGGCTATCCCCGACATGAACCGGATTCTGAAGCTCTCGAGCGTGTTCGGCGTGACGACCGACTACCTTTTAAAGGATGAGATTGAGGCGCCGGAAACGCGCGCAGCAGAAGAGGAGAGCGGCAGCGAGCCGGAGACCCGCACTGTCACGATGGAAGAGGCGAACGCGTTTCTGGAATTTAAAGGCCGCGCGGCACTGCGCGTGGCGACGGGCGTCATGATGTGTATCCTCTCGCCGGTGCTGCTGGTGGCGCTGGATGCGGTCACGGAGTACGGCGTGCTGGGCGTTGCGGCAAATGCGGCCGAGGCTGTGGGGCTGATCGTTATGTTCCTGCTGATCGGCGGGGCAGTGGCGCTGTTCGTGACTACGGGCATTCAGGGACAACGCTTCAAATATATGGAGGAAGAGCTGATCGAGACCGTCTACGGCGTGGACGGCGTGGTGAAAGAACGCCGCGAGAAATTCCGCCCCACATTCGTGACTCAGCTGACGCTGGGCATCGTACTGTGCGTGGTTTCGGTCATTCCGGTTTTCTGCAGTCAGTTGCTATCCTCAGGGCGTCAGGCTTTCGCCGAGGACTTCAGCGGCGCGTTCCTGCTGATCCTGGTCGCGGTCGGCGTGTTCCTGATCGTGCGTGCCTGCATTATGAACGGGGCGTTCCAGATGCTGCTGCAGGAGGGCGATTACACCCGCGCCGAGAAGCGCGAGAATAAAAAGAACGAGCCCATCTCCACCGTGTACTGGGTCGCAGTTACGGCGGCGTACCTGCTCTGGAGTTTCCTGACCATGGAGTGGCACCGCACCTGGATCATCTGGCCCGTGGCGGGCGTGGGCTACGGCGTGGTCACAGCCATTCTGAAGGCGGTGCGGCAGAGAGGGTAACGGGCAATGCCGGTATGCGGATCCGCTTCGGACAGCGGACAATGCCGGCGCCTGGCAGGAGAACCGTATGTGCGGAAGATATTACTACGATGATTATATGTGGGCGGACCTCCTGGAGACTTTTCCGGAGGTCCGTGCCATGATCCCGAAAGGCTTCTATGCGCCCGGCGACATCACGCCTGCCATGCCGGCCCTCGCGCTGGCGGAGGCGCGGAGCGCCGCGCGTGAAGCAGCGGGAGCCGCCCGAAAGCTCGCTGCCGCAAACCTTGTTGCGGCGAATCTTACCTGGGGATTTCCCGGGCGCGGCGGAAAGCTGATCATCAACGCCCGTGCCGAGAGCATTACAGAGAGACCGACTTTTGCGGACAGCGTTCGCGAACGGCGCTGCGTAATGCCCGCGGCGGGATTTTATGAGTGGGATGAGAACCGGCAGAAGGTCGGTTTTACATTGCCCGAAAGGCCGATCCTTTACCTGGCCGGCATCTGGCGGACATATGAGGGGAAGGACGGCCCCGAACAGAGGTTCGTCGTGATCACCAGAGAGGCGAACGAATCGATGCGGCCGGTCCACGACCGTATGCCGCTGATGATCGCGGCGGGAGATGTACGGGACTGGATCTGCCGCCCGGAAAAGGCGGAAGAGTTTCTGAAGCAGCCGCTTCCGCAGCTTCAGGCGGAGCGGGAGTACGAGCAGACGACGCTGTTTTAAAGTTTACCGCCGGTTCTCCAGCCCCCAGTCGCACAGCTTATCCAGGATCTTCACCAGCGAGGTCCCGCGCTCCGTCAGCGTGTACTCCACCTTCGGCGGGATCTGCGGATAGACCGTCCGGATGATCAGGTCATCCGCCTCGAGCTCTTTCAGGTTCTGGCTCAGGGTCTTATCCGAGACACCGCCCAGATAGCGGCGCATCTCGTTAAAGCGCACGGGCTCACAGGTGCTGCCCTGATGAAGCAGGGGTGACAAAGGGATGATAAAAGGCCGCTCCCGTGCAATGCGGGGGCGGTTTTTTGTTGCGATTTTTTCTATAGGGAGAGTCCTGATTAAAGTATACTGATAGAGTAGTCACGGAAAGGCTCCGTGATAAACATCTGAACCGGGCGGCAGCTGCGGCCAGTCCCGGATA
>CAYLPO010000046.1:0-2948 GCA_964385575.1 uncultured Lachnospiraceae bacterium
GCTCACCGCGTCGTCTGTTTCTTCTCGGGTGCTTTGTCAGCTCGGGCAGCTCCGCGCTGCCGCACTACCGCTGCCCGACTACGCAAATTCGCACTTTCCTCCGTCTGCGCTCCGCTCGACGGATCGTGCTCATTTCCGTTGCCCCTCGAAGAAACTTCCGACGCCCGGTGAGCGAGCTCACCGCGTCGTCAGGTTCTTCTCGGGTGCTTATTCGCTAAAAACGCCGCGGCACCTGCATACGTCAGGCTCCGCGGCATTTCCTCTTCTGTCAATGATCCCTGTATCAGAGCACTCTCACGCGATACACGCCGGGAATCGCTTCGATCTTCGCGACCGCCGCCTGATCCGGCGCCTGCGCCAGGTCGACCAGCATCGCCGCGTTCGCTCCGCGGGTCTGGCAGGCCATCCCGCTGATGCCGCAGCCCGCGAGCGCCTCGCTGACCTGTGCGGCCAGTGTGTCGGACGCCGCCGCCAGCACCACCGCACGGGGGCCGGACTTCGCGCCCAGGCTCACCGCCGGGAAGTTCACGGAGTTCACGATGTTTCCGTTCTCCAGATAATCCATGGTCTGCAGGGCAGCCTTCACCGCGCAGTTATCCTCGGCCTCCTCGGTCGAAGCGCCCAGATGCGGCACCAGCAGCGTGTTCTTCATCTTCACGGACACCGGGTTCGGGAAATCCGAGATGTAGCGGCTGATCTTACCCTCCTCGAGGGCCGCCGTCAGCGCTTCCTCGTCCACCAGCGAATCTCTGGAGAAGTTCAGCAGGACCGCGTCGGGCTTCATCGCGCCGATGATCTCCGCGCCGATCATGCCGTTGGTAGCCGGGGTCGCCGGCACGTGGATCGTCACATAGTCGCACTGTGCGGCCATCTTCTTCAGGTCGTCCGACTTCACACACGCCGGAGAGATGCGCCACGCGGCATTCACGCTCAGGAAGGGATCGTAACCGATGACCTTCATGCCCAGGCTCAGAGCCGCCTCGGCGACCATCGCGCCGACCGCGCCCAGGCCCACGACGCCGAGGGTCTTGCCCATGATCTCGCGGCCCGCGAAGGCTTTCTTCGCCTTCTCGACGGTCTTCGCGATATCGGGATCACCCGCGTTCTCCTCGACCCACTTCATACCGCCGTGGATATCGCGGCTGGTAAGAAGCAGCGCGGCTACGATGAGCTCCTTCACGGCGTTCGAGTTCGCGCCGGGGGTGTTGAACACCACGATGCCTTTCTCGGCGTACGCGTCCAGCGGGATGTTATTCACGCCCGCGCCAGCGCGCGCCACGGACAGGAGCCCGTCGCCGATCTCCATGTCGTGCATCTTTGCGCTGCGGACCAGTACGGCGTCCGCAGCCTTCAGCTCATCGGTAAACTCATAGCCTTCCATCAGGGACGTGCCCTTCGGGGAAATGGCATTCAGGCAATGTACTTTCATCTCTTCTCCTCCGCGGCGGGCCTCCCGCCCGTCCGCTCACGATATTACTTCAGGTTTCTCTTTTCGAACTCGCCCATGAAGCCGACGAGTTCCTCGACGCCCTTCATCGGCATCGCGTTATAGATGCTCGCGCGCATGCCGCCGACCGTACGGTGACCCTTCAGGTTCACGAAACCGGCCGCAGTCGCCTCGGCGATAAACTTCTTATTCAGATCGTCATCCCCGGTCACGAAGGGCACGTTCATGATCGAACGGTCTTCCTTCCGGACCGTGCCCTTAAACATCGCGCTCGCGTCCAGGAAATCGTACAGGACTTTCGCCTTCTCCTCGTTATAGATCTCCATGGCGTTCAGGCCGCCCTGGCGCTTCAGCCACTGGAACACGAGGCCGCAGATGTAGATACCGTAGCAGGGCGGGGTGTTATACAGCGAACCGGCGTCGGCCTGCGTCTTATAGTTCATCATCACGGGAGTCAGCGGGTTCACTTCCTTCTCGAGCATATCATCGCGGATGATGGCAATGACCACGCCCGCGGGACCCACGTTCTTCTGCGCGCCGGCATAGATCATCGCGTACTTCGAGACGTCGACGGGCTGGGACAGGAACATGGAGCTCTGGTCCGCGATCAGGTCCTTCCCCTTCGTGTTCGGCAGTTCGTGATAGACGGTGCCGTAGATCGTGTTATTCTGGCAGATGTAGACGTAGGACGAGTCCTCGCTGATCGGCAGATCCGAGCAGTCCGGGATGTAGGTGAAAGTCTCGTCGGCGCTCGACGCGACGGCGTTCGCTTCGCCGTACTTCTGCGCTTCGGTCCAGGCTTTCTTCGCCCACTGGCCGGTGATGATGTAATCGGCCTTCCCGGTCGTCATGAAGTTCAGCGGGATCGCCGAGAACTGCGCGCTCGCGCCGCCCTGCAGAAACAGGACCTTATAGTTCTCCGGAATCCGCATCAGCTCGCGCAGGTCCGCCTCTGCGGTGTCGATGATCTCCTGGAACGCGGACGAACGGTGGCTCATCTCCATAACGGACATTCCGGTGCCCCGGTAATCCATCATCTCTGCAGCGGCCTGCTCCAGCACTTCCTCGGGCAGGACCGCGGGGCCCGCCGAAAAGTTATAAACTCTGCTCATCTGATACCTCTTAAAAAACTATATGAAAAAATGAATGATGTTCCTATAAAAAGATCGGAGCTGTCCGTTCCGAGCGGACAGCCCGATGTGGATCCTGCAGCTCAGGCAGCCGGGGAAGGGATCACTCCGCCTTCTCCGTCTGCTCCTCCGCTCTCTCGATGTCGACGATCGCGTCTCTGTCCATCGGGATGCGGCAGTTCCGGTTATTACCGAACTCAACGATGACCATCTCGTCGGTGAGGTCTATGACCTCTCCGTAGAAGCCGGCCGTAGTCTTCACCAGATCGCCGATCTTCAGGCTGTTCTTCAGCGCCTCTTTCTCCTTACGGCTCTTCTGGCTGGGACGGATCACGAAGAAGTACGCAAATACGCCGATGATGACAATGTAA